>JAFOGM010000051.1 GCA_017386805.1 Bacillota bacterium | reverse complement strand
TTGATAAAGGCATCTGCTTCCTCACGGGTTTCCACCGGCTTTACATAACCGATAAAACGGGACTTCTCAATGATCAGTTCCGCCTGTCCTTCTTTTTGTATCGTGCTGTAACGAATCATACTTTACTCCCAATCTTTCATGTAATCCGCAAAACGGTTTCTGTCAGCGCCATCCAGCAGGATCTCGAAGCAAGTGCCATCTGCCTGATATTCCATGCGCTGAGGCTTGATCTTCTGACACAGATAGTTGGACAGATCCCCTCTGTCGTAGGGAATCACCAGCTTCACCATCTGCAGATCACCGAACAGAGCTCCCTGGATCTTTTCCAGAAGAACATCGAAGCCTTCTCCGGTCTTGGCAGATACCGCAATGGAATTCTTTCCGCCCTCGAATAAATGGGAACGATCTTCCAAAAGGTCGATCTTATTATAAACCAGAAGCTTCTCTTTTCCTTCCGCTCCCAGTTCTTTCAGTACACTTTCTGTAACATTGATATGGAAATCCGCAGCTTCATAAGAAGAATCCACCACGTGGAGCAGATAATCTGCGTAAACCACTTCTTCCAGCGTCGCTTTGAACGCTCTCACCAGAGTGTGAGGAAGTTTACTTACGAAACCAACGGTATCGATCAGAATGAATTCCTGATTGGTATCCATTTTCACCAGTCTCTGGGATGTATCCAGGGTAGCGAACAGCATATTCTTTTCAAATACCGCCTTCTCTTCCTTATCCGTCATGGACATCATGCGATTCATGATAGCAGACTTACCGGAGTTGGTGTAGCCAACGAGAGCCACCACCGGCAATCCGCTCTTCTGGCGCTTCTGTCTCTGGGTACTGCGATGCTCCTTCACTTCCGCCAGCTCTGCACGGATGTCATCCATACGTCTCTGGATGTGACGACGGTCGGTCTCAAGCTTCTTTTCCCCGGGACCTCTGGTACCGATCCCCCCGCCCAGACGGGATAAAGCGTTACCAAAACCTAAAAGACGAGGAAGTCTGTACTGAAGCTGCGCCAATTCGACCTGGAGCTTCCCTTCTCTGGAAATCGCTCTGGATGCGAAAATATCCAGAATCAGGATCGTACGGTCGATGACACGGACGTTCAATCGGTCTTCCAGATTTCTCAGCTGCATCCCGGACAGTTCATCGTTGAAGATGACGGTATCCGCACCCATATTGGCGCAGAGTTCTGCCAACTCTTCCACTTTTCCCTTCCCGATCAAAGTGGCATTGTCGGCTCTTTCTTTATTTTGGATCAGTTCTCCAAGAACGGTAACACCGGCAGCTTCCGCCAGACCCCATAATTCCTGCATGGAATACGAGATATCTTCATTGAGCTGCAGTCCAACCAGAATGGCTCTTCCGTCTTCTTCCTGGATCACTTCATTGTTTTCTCCGAATTTAACCATGGATTCCTCCTGTGTGTTTCAATAGGTTTCATTATTATACCACACTTATGGTACCACATCCAAGATACTTTCTTCCGGAACGAAGACATAAGATTGAGGCGTATCCCCTACGATCACGGTTTCTGCCATCAATATCTCACTTTTCGTCTCTACTTTTTCCATGGTGAACGGCGCCAGGATCCTGGCTGTACAACAGACTTCCAAATAAATGCGATGACGGGTCTGATTGATGGCCGAGCTCTCAAATTCCGTTTTAAACCCTACTTCTGCCGTTCCTACAGGGATAATCCTCATTTTCATATTTGGGCCCATCTGCGTCAAAATCTGGCTTCCCAGAACGTTTCCCCAGGGGACACTGATACGTTCTTCTCCCAATCCCCCGATTTTTCTCTGGATCCTCCCGGTCAGCACCGATACGACTTCGTTGACCGCAGCCATGTCCGCCTGGATCATGGTCACGTGTCCGTTGCCGGCAGTCTTCACCTGCATCAGCTGCAGATCCAGGCTGCCATCGGAAAAGGACTCTGCCACCGCTTCGTTGACGCTGCGATGGATCATAGTTTTCACATGGAGTTCAGCCACAGACCCCAGTACCGGTTCCAGGATCCGGTTGATCACTGAGATGAATAGCGCAGCTATGCTGAAGATCAAACAGACCCATAAGATTCGACTCACGCGAGCCCTGTCCTGTTTCATAAAAAAACCTCCATCCACATACAGAATATGCGGACAGAGGTTTTTCGTTCTTTGTTTTAGTTCAGATTTGCAAGTTCGTCCTTGAATTTACTGTTGACGATCTTGATGTGTGTTCCCTTCATACCCAGAGATCTGGATTCGATAACACCAGCACTTTCCAGCTTTCTCAGTGCATTTACGATAACAGAACGGGTGATACCGGATCTGTCAGCGATCTTGGAAGCAACCAGTAAGCCTTCTGTACCCTGCAGTTCGTTGAATATCTGCTTCACAGCTTCCGCTTCAGAATAGGACAAGGTTCCGATGGCCATGCGTACCACAGCCAGCTTTCTTTCGTCTTCTTCTGCTTCCAGAGCTTTACGACGTTCGATTTCCAGGCCTACAACGGTTGCACCGTATTCTGCCAGAACCACATCTTCGTCGCCGAAGTCCGGAGCATAACGGGACATGATCATGGTACCCATACGTTCCTTACCGCCCCAAATGGGAACAACGCAATGGAGCTTATCGCAGGTATCATAGTCATATTTGAAGATTTCCAGAACTTCTTCGCCTTTCAGGTTGATCACAGTTTCCGTGATTCTCAGCAGTTCTTCATTGTATTCATTGGGGAAACGTTCCTTACCGGTCACAGGGTCTGTGATGGTAGTGGTGCCTTCCGAACGGATCTTGTAATGGACACCGATCACCTTACCGCGCTTGTTGGCGATATAAATGTTTGCGTCCATCAGCTCACTTAAAATTGCACACAGCTCATTAAAGGAGAAGAATCCTTCTACACTCTGCTGCAGCATCCAGTTCAGTTTTCGGACTTTTTCCAACAATTCTCTTGCCATAGCTTTCATCCTCCGTCAATTACTAACTCATACAGCTTCTTATTTATATATACCGGGAATCATTTACGAGCGCGGTATTCTTACAAAATGAATCGATCGATATCCACCGCATGGATCCGGTCTTCAAACTTTTCCTTTACATAAGCTTCATCGATAACGATGTGCTTATCCTCCATATCAGGGATGTTGAAGGAGATGTCTTCCAACAGCTGCTCCATAATGGTGTGGAGACGACGGGCTCCGATGTTTTCGGTCTGTTCGTTCATCAGGAAGGCCATATTGGCGATCTCATCCACAGCGCCATCGGTGAATTCAATGTCGGCACCTTCCGTTTCCAGCAGGGCTTTGTGCTGTTTCAGCAACGCATTTTCCGGTACGGTCAGGATCTGTACAAAAGCTTCCTTTGTCAGATTTTCCAATTCTACGCGGATGGGGAATCTCCCCTGCAGTTCCGGGATCAGATCGGTGGGCTTTGCCAGATGGAAGGCCCCCGCTCCGATGAACAGAATATGGTCGGTTTTCACCGGACCGTACTTGGTGTTCACCACACTGCCTTCCACAATGGGAAGGATGTCTCTCTGAACCCCTTCTCTGGAAACGTCTGCTCCGGATCGATAGCTGGAACCGGAAGCGATCTTATCGATTTCATCGATGAAGACGATACCGTTCTGTTCCGCATTTTCCAGAGCTTCGCTGGTCACCTGATCCATATCGATCAGATTCTGAGCTTCCTGCTCGGTCAGAACCTTTCTGGCATCCTTCACCTTCATGTTCTTCTTCTTTTTCTTCTTGGGCATCATATCGCCAAAGATGCTTCCGATGGCGATGGTTGCGCCTTCCTGCATATCCAGCTGATTGGTCTTGGGCGCTTCTTCCACCTCAATTTCAATGAACTGTTCTTCCAGAAGACCCTGCTTCAGCTGCTGGCGAACCTGTTCACGGGCCATATCCACCTCGTAATCCTGCGGTTCTTCCTGCTGCGTGGTCTGCTGCTGGCTGAAGTTGAACCCGCCTCCCATCAGCAGATCAAAGGGTCCTCTGACCCCGCCACTGGGTGTCGGTGCCTTCTTCTTTCCAGGAATGATGGCTGCAATGATTTTCTCATTGGCCATTTCTTCCGCGATAGAATACTTCTCCTGCAGTCTCTTCTGTTTGGTCACACGAATGGAAGCTTCCATCAGGTCACGGATCATGGAATCCACGTCGCGGCCTACATAACCAACCTCGGTGAATTTTGTTGCTTCCACCTTTACAAAGGGAGCATCCATCAGCTTCGCCAGACGACGGGCAATTTCAGTCTTACCCACACCGGTGGGTCCCATCATCAGAATGTTCTTGGGAGTTACTTCATCTCTCATAGCTTCCGGAAGCTGACTTCTGCGGTAGCGATTTCTCAGAGCCACGGCCACGGATCTCTTGGCAGAGTCCTGACCGATGATGTACTTATCCAGTTCCGCCACGATCTCTCTGGGCGTCATTTCATATAAAGTCGTCATGGTCGCCCTCCTTTACAGATGTTCCACAGAGATGTGGTCGTTGGTGTAAACGCAGATGGAAGCCGCGATCTTCAGAGATTCGCGAACGATATCTTCTGCGCACATGTCAGTGTGATGATACAGCGCATTGGCAGCAGCGTAGGCAAAGTTCCCGCCGGAGCCGATTGCCACGAAATCTTCGTCCGGTTCGATCACTTCGCCGGTACCGGAGATCAGCAGCATGCTTTCCTTATCGGCAACCAGCATCAGTGCCTCCAGATTTCTCGCTTTATCGGTGCGCCACAGCTGCGCTAAGGCAACCGCTGCGCGCTTTAAGTTTCCGCCGTGTTCTTCCAGCTTGCTTTCGAACTTCTCGGTCAGCGCAAAGGCGTCGGATACCGAGCCGGCAAAGCCGGTGATAACGGAATTTTTATAAATCTTTTTTACTTTCTTCGCACCATTTTTCATGATGGTGGTTTCCCCCATGGTCACCTGACCATCACCGCCGACGCAGATATCATCCGGTCCGCGGCGAACCATGCAAATGGTGGTTGCATGAAACTGTCCCATAATCTTTATCCCTCTCTATTCTTTATGATCACAATCGTTGTTGGAACAAGCCAGTTCGTGACCTCTTCCCTTTCTCTGCACCAAAAGCGAACCGCATTTGGGACACTTCTTATCCACCGGACGATACCAGTAAACCTGGTTACAATCCGGGTAACCGCTGCAGCCGTAGAACATCTTTCCGGTCTTTCCTCGGCGGATCACCAGATCCTTTCCGCAGACAGGACACTTCACATCCAATTTCTTCAGTATCGGCTTGGTGTTCTTACATTCCGGATAACCGCTGCAGGCCAGGAACTCACCGAAGCGGCCGTGTTTGATTGCCATAGGCTTTCCGCACAGTTCGCAGAGTTCATCGGTCAACTCGTCTTCCAGCTTTACCTTTTCGATGGCGTTGTCCGCAACTTCCAATTCATCCTTCAGGATTCCATAGAAGTCTTCGATGACTTTCTGCCATTCCAGACCCTTCACTTCCACGTCGTCCAGCTTCTCTTCCATTCCGGCAGTAAAGCCTACGTCGACGATTTCCTTGAAATAGGTCTCCATCAATTCAGTTACCAGAAAACCTAATTCTGTCGGCTTCAGTGTTTTCTTTTCACGGGTCACATACTTACGTTCCACCAGAGTTCCAACAATGGGGGCGTAAGTACTGGGACGGCCGATGTCCTTTTCTTCCAGTTCTTTGACGAGGGAAGCTTCAGTAAATCGGGAGGGCGGCTGGGTGAAGTTCTGTTCGCCGGCGATATCCACCTGGAGCAGGCACTGACCGACTTCCAGTTCCGGAAGCATCTTTTCCTCATCTTCATCTGCAGTATTGTTGTAAACCTTCAGATAACCATCGTACTTCAGCTTGGAACCGGTGGCACGGAAGGTATAGTCTCCATTGTTGATGTCCGCAGAAACACTGTCAAAGACAGCAGGCTTCATGCGGCTGGCCACGAATCTGGACCAGATCAGCTTATATAAATTATACTGTTCTTTGGTCAGAGAATCTTTGATATCGTCGGGATGTAAGTTCACGTTACTGGGACGGATCGCTTCGTGGGCGTCCTGAACGTCCTTCTTCTTATTGGAGAAAGCGGCATTTCCCAGATATCCGGCGCCAAAGTTCTCAGTGATATAGCCCTTGACTGCTGCTTCAGCTTCTGCAGAGATACGAACGGAATCGGTACGGATGTAAGTTACCAGACCTACGTGGCCATGACCTTTCAGTTCCATCCCTTCATATAACTGCTGGGCGATCATCATAGTCTTGCGGGTATTGTAATTTAATTTATTGGAAGCTTCCTGCTGTAAGCTGGAAGTGGTGAACGGCGGCATCGGCTTCTTGAACCGTTCCTTCAGATCCACCTTCCCTACGACAAACCCGTCGGGAGACAGGGCAGCCAATACGGCATCGGCCTGTTCCTTGGTTTCTACAGTAATTTTCTTTCCTTTATGTTCGATCAGCTTGGCTGTGAACTGCTTTTTCTTCTTTCCCTTTTCGTCCGGCTTCTGAAGCGTTGCTGTAATGGTCCAGTATTCCTTGGGAATGAAATCCAGGATCTGCTTTTCTCTGTCACAGATGATCTTTAACGCGGCGGACTGTACACGACCGGCAGACAAACCACGATGGATCTTTCTCCAAAGCAGAGGGCTGATCTGGTACCCTACCAGACGGTCCAAAACACGACGGGCCTGCTGTGCATCCACCAGATTCTGATTGATGGCTCTGGGGTGTTTTACAGCACTCTGAATGGCGCCTTTGGTGATTTCGTTGAATTCGATTCTGCAGGGTTTGGTTCCGTCCATTCCCAACAGGTGGGCAATGTGCCAGGAAATCGCTTCCCCTTCACGGTCAGGGTCAGTTGCCAGGTACACTTTATCTGCATCCTTGGCCTCTTTTCTCATGGCCTTGATCACATCACCTTTTCCGCGAATGGAAATATACTGCGGCTCGAAACGGTTGTCGATATCGATCCCCAGTTTACTTTTCGGAAGGTCTCTCACGTGACCCACAGAAGCAACTACCTTATATTTACTACCTAAAAACTTTCCAATGGTCTTAGCCTTGGAGGGAGACTCAACGATCACAAGTGTCTTTCCCATGTTTTTACCTCCAAATCCGAAAATAGACAGATTATTCTATCTAATTTCACATTTTATATTATATATTTAAATTTTCAATGCTACAAGGGCATATTATATAAATTTTCAAACTTTTTTGCAAGAAATATTTTTCCAATGGCAGTGGAAACAATTCCCTTCATTTCAAGGATCGTTACCAGGCCGTTGATCTTACTGGCACTGAGCCCTGTGGATCTCACCAATTGTTCCGTGTTTGCTTCCCCGTTTTGAAGGAGATATTTCACGATTCCTTCTTCATCTGCACCCAAAACTTCTTCACCGCTTTCCTCACCGATCAAGCCGCCAATTTCCACACAATTCTCGTCCTCCAGATACAATTCATGGATCAGGTCCTCCACTGAAATCAGAATCGCAGCTCCATCCTTGATCAATTTATTCGTTCCCACAGAGCCAATGCGATCGATATTCCCCGGAACCGCATACACCTCTCTCCCCTGCTCCATAGCCAGCTCCGCCGTAATCAGCGATCCACTCCCGATGGCAGCCTCTACTACGACAGTTGCCTCACTGAGGCCACTGATCAAGCGATTCCGCATGGGAAAGTAATAGCTGCGAGGATGGACTCCCGGCCGAAACTCCGACAGAACCAACCCTCTGCGACAAATCTCCGCATACAGTTTCCGATTCGCTTTCGGATAACACACATCCACGCCGCCTGCCAATACCGCAATGGTATTCCCCCGTTCTCCCTGTTGATCCAACGCACCCCGATGAGCCCAGGAATCCACACCTCCCGCCATACCGCTGACCACCACAGCTCCCGTGGCGGCAATCCGGCGGCCCACACTCTGGGCCACCGTCTTTCCATATTCACTGGCTTTTCGCGCTCCCACCACGGCAACACATCGTTCATCCAACAATTCTTTCCTTCCATATAAATAGATCATCCATGGTGGATTATTGATCTGACGAAGACATTCCGGAAAGTCCTCATCGTCCCAGGCGATAGCCATAATTTCAAAACGTTCCATTTCCTCCAGAATTTTTTCAGCCTCATTCAGGGTCCGTATCCTGTCATTTTCCTGGATTCCGGTTTTCATCCCCTCCTGAATATCCGTCTGACCAAATTCATATACCTTTCGGCTGTCTCCATATTTTTCAATCAGAAGATGCTTTTTTCTCGGTGCAAATTCCCATAAGCTGTCCAGCCAAAGATCATACAGCAATTTCTCTTTCATTTGACTCATCCCTGTTCCCCTTCTCTTCTCCAACCACTTCGATACTGTAAGGCTTCCGCCACATGCTCCCATTGGATCAAATCGCTTCCAACCCCATCGGCAATGGTCCGGGAAGTCCTTAAAATCTTATGCTGCGCCCGGATGCTGATCCTGAACTTCTTCAAATATAAAGCAAAATTCTGTTTCGCCTCCGGCGTTAAGACGCAGTACTTTTCTATTAACCCGGGTGTTAATTGAGAATTATACAAAATTCGCTCATTTTTATATCGTTCCGCCTGAATTTCACGAATCTCCTGGATTTGCTTCCGCATCTCCGCAGAGGAAAGTCGATGTTCCGTTTCTTCGCAATAATCCTCCATACGATGTTCCACTGGTGGAGCACTGAGATAGATCTGAAGATCCATTCGATCCAGAAAAGGTCCCGACATTTTCTGACGATACTGCTCCAATTGATTCACAGTACAGGTACACTGCCGATGTGGATCCCCATAATATCCGCAGCGACAGGGATTGGCTGCCGCCACCAGCATGAACCTGCTGGGGAACTCATACCGACCTCCCCGGCGGGCAACCCGAATCACCCCATCCTCCATAGGTGTCCGCAGGGATTCCAGGACATTGGTTTTAAACAGAGGGATTTCATCCAGAAATAATACTCCGTTATGGGCCAGGGATACTTCCCCCGGTTTGGGATCCGTCCCGCCACCAATCATGGCTGCCACAGAAGCATCATAATGAGGTGCTCTGAACGGCGGTCGATGCAGCTGCTCTCCCCGCTGATGGATCAATCCCGAAGCACTGTAAATTTGCGTTACCTCCAGCATCTCCGAGTAAGTCAGCTGCGGCAATACCGTAGGGATCCGACTGGCGATCATAGTCTTACCCACACCGGGAGAACCGCATAGCAGAAGGCCATGCATACCTCCGCAGGCCAGAACCACACAGCGTTTGGCAGCTTCCTGACCCACAACCTGTATAAAATCATTTTCTTTCGTCTCATTTTTTTCTATTTCTGCTTCATACCTCCCAGGGGTATGTTCAAGCCTATGTAAACAACCGACTCCCTGAAGATGATGGACCACATCATTTAATTGATCTGCCTCATACAATTCCATGTCCCGGATCAGTTCCACTTCATTGCGATTTTCTGACGGAAGAATCACTTTATTGATTCCTTGT
>JAFOGM010000050.1 GCA_017386805.1 Bacillota bacterium | reverse complement strand
CAGTTTTTCTATGATATTCACTCTTGTGTTCCTCTCTATTTTGTAACTTCACGTTCCACTTCTGCAAGGGCCTCTTCCTTCGCCTCTTCGAAGCGTTCCTTCTCCGCCACCCAGCTGGGTTTCGGCGGTTCCACGTCCTTATACACGCTGATCTGACCACTGTCATTGAGGTTCTTGATGACGATCATCATGAAGGGCATCACCACGATCCCCAGGGGTCCCAATACGGTACCACCGATGAACATGGATACCAGCATCAGTACAGGATGAAGGCCCACGCGATTTCCCACCAGCTTCGGTTCCACAATGTTGCGGACCACGGTAACGAACAGGTAGATCCCCAACAGGCAAAGAGCCATGCGGAAATCTCTCATCACCAGCTCCACCACGATCCAGGGAACCATGACCCCACCGGTACCCAGTACCGGCATGATATCCATCAGAGCCACACAGAAGGCTAACAGGCCGAAGCGTTCGATTCCGATCAATTTAAAGCCAATCAAAAGTTCTCCAAAGGTGATGCACATGATGGCCCCGTAGGAACCGATGATCTTGAAGAACGAATCCACCAGGTGGTTTTTTGCATCCATAATGATCTTCTGGTTCTTTTCATTGAACTGGCCCACCAGGAAATTGGTGATGCGGTAGTAGTCCATGGAAATGAAGAAGCTGCCGATGATGGCGAAGATCACACTGATGAACAGGGACGGAATGGACAGAGCCAGAGCAGAAATCTTTCCCAATAAAGAACCGGAAATATTGCTGACCAGACCGTGGAGTTCCGTGGCCATGTTGTTGGCGATGTCCTGCACTTCCTTGGCCAGTTCCGGGCTGAATTTCCCCGCTAACCGTACAATATCCTGATAGGTTTCTTCCATGTCCGGAAGGAATCGTTCTTCATACAGTCTGGGGACGTCGATGGCCCATTCACGGACAGCCACCACCAGATTCACGGCGATGACCGTAACCAAAACCCCGATGGTTCCGTAGAAAAGGAAGCAGACAAGAGCCGCCACAGGCTTTCGGTTACACTTCAAGCCCTGGGTGATCAGGTTGGTCAGCGGCTTCGTAACGAAGGCCACCCCAAAGGCGAATACGAAGGGCATCAGCCAGAACACCGCATACCGGAAGATGAAGATCACCAGAGCGATAACACTGATTGCGTAAATTGCTTTGATTAAATACTGTTTCTGTTGTTCGTACTTCATAATTCAACCTCTACAACTGCTCTTTGATGCGCGCATCCAGCGCTGCGTTGATGAAGCCGTCCAGGTTTCCATCCATGACGGACTGAACCTGGGATGTTTCAAAGCTGGTTCGGTGATCCTTCACCAGCGAATAGGGATGGAACACGTAAGAACGGATCTGGCTTCCCCAGGTGATCTGGTTGTAGTCGCCGGCCAGATCGGCAATCTTCTCCTTGTGTTCCTGTCTCGCCAGCTCGTAGAGCTTTGCCGCCAGCATCTTCATAGCAAAATCCTTGTTCTGATGCTGAGAGCGTTCGTTCTGACAGCTGACCACGATGTTTGTAGGGATGTGTGTGATGCGGACCGCAGAGTCGGTCTTGTTGACATGCTGCCCACCGGCGCCGCTGGATCGATAGGTATCGATTCTCAGGTCCTTGGGGTCGATGTCGATCTGAACGGTATCGTCCAGTTCCGGCATCACGTCCACGGAAGCGAAGGAGGTATGACGGCGGCCGGAGGAATCGAAGGGAGAGATTCGCACCAGACGGTGGACCCCCTTTTCGTTCTTCAGATAACCGTCAGCGTTTTCCCCGGAAATCAACAGGGTGGCGGATTTGATCCCACCTTCGTTATCATCCTGATAATCCAGGAACTTCACCGAGTATTCCTTGGCTTCGGAGTAACGGGTAT
>JAFOGM010000049.1 GCA_017386805.1 Bacillota bacterium | reverse complement strand
GTTACTTTTTAAGTTACATTTATCGATTCCTTCTTCCGTTTCAAAAAGTTTCTTGGTATAATGAATGTATCATTTATATTTTCACACAATGTAACCAGCGAAAGGAACTTTCCCATGAGTGACACTCTTCTGAAAATCCGCATGTTGGGCGAACTGACCCTGACCCTAGACAAGCATACCATATCTGAAGATCAAAACCGTACCCGTAAAATGTGGACTCTGATGGCCTATCTTCTGTATAACCGTGGCCGCGTGGTCACTCAGGAAGAACTGCTGGAACTGTTGTGGAACAATACCGAGCGCCACAATCCGGTCAGCGCCATGAAGACCGCCATGCATCGTACCCGTGCTTTGATGGACGACCTCGCCCCCGGCATCGGCCACGATCTGATCCTCAAAAAGAGCGGCGGCTATACCTGGAATACCAATTATCCCATGGAGTTGGATATCGACCGCTTCGAGCAGCTCTGCCAGCTTCAGGGCGACAGCGAGGATCATCTTCTGAAACAATGGCTCCGTGCTCTGGACCTCTATCACGGAAACTTCCTCAGCCGCATGTCCTCCGAACTGTGGGTGATCCCGGTGGCTGCTTACTATCAGAACCTGTACGTGAAAACCGCGCTGAAAGTCCTTCCTCTTCTGGAACAGCGGGGCGAAATCGATCAGGCTGTTCAGTTGGCCAAGCGGGTTCTGGATATCGATTCCTGCTGTGAAGCCGTTTGTCGTCACCTGATGCGCTATCAGATCGACCAGGGAAACCAGAAGGAGGCTATGGCTCTCTACGAAGAACTGAGCCGCCGGTTGTCTTCCGACTACGGAACCCTTCCGGAAGATGCCACCCGCGTCCTGTTCCGCAAGGCCATGCAGACCGTCGGTGTACAGTTCCTTCCACCGGAACTGATCCAGACCCACCTGAAAGAAGAAGAAGGGCTGTCCGGTCCCATGGTCTGCGATTACAGTTTCTTCCGGATCCTCTGCCACGCGCAGTCCAGAGCCATGATGCGTGTGGACATGGAAGCTCACGTTGCTCTTTTGAGCATCACCGATCACAGTGGAAAATCCCTTCCCAAACAGGACCGCGATTTGGCCATGGACCGACTGGAACAGTTATCAAAGACTTCCCTCCGCCGCGGAGACGCCCTGTCCCGCTGCAGCGGCTCCCAGTTCGTCATCCTGCTTCCCTATGCCAACTACGACAACAGTTGTCTGGTCTGCGAACGTATCATCCAGTCCTATTTCAAAAACTATCCTCAGGATCCTGCCGTGATCCAATACATGGTCCACGCACTGGAACCCTACGCATAATTTCAGAAAACAAAAGGGCGAAGCTCGTATATTACGAACTTCGCCCTTTTTTCGTGCTCTATTTCTTCAATTCCGTACAGGTCAGAAGTCTTCCTTCTTCTCCGTTCCAGGTAATCACCATCGCTTCCGCTTCCACACAGAGATTCAGATGCTCGTGGTTGATGATGGTCTTCGTTCCTTCCGGATCATCGATTTTACGCAGCGGGCAATCTTCGCACTGCTGACTGCGTCCACGCAGACCTTCGTAGCACGGAATTCTCAAGCGGATCTCCGGAGCGGCCTTTCGCGCCTTTTCGTTGATATAAAGCAATTCCAGCGTCACCGGATCCACCACATAGATCCAATTGGCTTGTTTGTCCAGAACGTGGATCAGCTCCTGATTCTTCTGATCCGTTTCCATCTGTGCGCGATGCTTCAGAAGGAAGAGCGACAGAACCTCCGCCAGGAAGGACAGGGTTTCGATCTGATCCTTTGTCCAGAAGCGCTGTTCCACATTTTCATCAAAGCCCACATAGCCGCGGAACTGACCGTTGTCACGGATCGCACACTGCAGCATGGATTTGATTCCCTGCGGTTCCAGAATTTCATACTGTTCCTTCGGCAGTTCCCTTACGTCCGGACAGTAGAAAATACCACGCTCGTCAAAGTTATCTTCATATCCCGGAATATCGGTTTCGTAGCTGATATTCTGCAGGTTCTGGATCTCCGGCGAAATCCCCGCATTGCACCATTCAAAGGTGTTTCTGCAATATGTATTTTCCGCATCATTTTCGAAGATGTAAACGCGGCTAACATTCATCTGCTTACCGATGATGCCTAAAAGCGCATCGATGGTTCCAATGACGTCTCCCGACTGGTACAGTCGATGGAACACGTAGTGGATTAGGCTTCGTTCTGCCAGCGAATCCATCTCTTCATTGGAATCGATCCTCTGGCTGACAGCGGTATTCATCTGCTCGATGGCGCTTTCCACATCGTAGAACGCATACTGGTTCTTCCCCAGCTTCTTCGCCTGATACAGGGCTTTATCCGCAGCGTGGAAGAGTTCCTGATATCCCACGCCATTGAGCGGAGCCAAGGCAATCCCCAAAGAGCAGGTCAAGCCTGCACCGGGAAGGCGTTCCTCGAACATGCTTCCAAAGCCTTCCACCAGCTTTTCGCAGCGTTTCCGTACCATATCCTGATCGGGAACGTTTTTCATGAAGACCATGAACTCATCCCCACCGATTCGGGCAGTGATGTCATCGGCACGGAACTGCTTCCGGATTTCCTGCGCCGCCTGCGACAAGACCGCATCGCCGAACATGTGGCCGTAGCGGTCGTTGACCTGTTTGAAGTTATCCAAATCCAGGATCAACATAGCTTCATTCTCATTCATCTTCCGCTGTTCCAGAATCAGTTCCACCTGCTCTCTGGCAGTCTTCTTGTTCATCAGGCCGGTCAGTCCATCCCGTTCTGCCTTATCCTGCAGCGCCAGGATCGCACGTTCAGATTCATCCACATTCAGGATCACACCGATGGCACGAACCGGATTTCCTTCTTCGTCATACTGCGTCGTAGCCCGGAACAAACACCACAAATAGCGGCCGTCTGCTTTCGCCAGTCGGATCTTGATTTCACAGGAGGGTTCTCCCTTTTTCAAGCCTTTCAGGCATTCCTGGAATCCCTGGATATCCTCCGGATGAAGATGGGAATTCTTCACGCGGTCACTGAAATGCTCACGGATGGGTTCGTAGCCAAACATGGAGATCCATCGTTCGGAATGGATCATCTGATCGCGCTTGATGTCCCAGTCAAAGATAACGTGATCCACCTGAGACAGGATGATTTTATGACGTTCCAGCTCCTGTTGGAGAACGCCCTGGCGGTAGTGGGTCTTTGTTACATCCACCAATTTTCCCCAGAGATATTCCTTTCCATCCGGTGCTGTAAACAATCGGCCTTTATTTAAAATCCAGACCGGGTGTCCTTCTTTATGGATCAGCCGGCATTCCATTTCCACATCTTTTCCGTGGCTCAACTGTTTTTTCAAACGTTCGAATACCGTTCCCCGTTCCTCCGGGGCCATCAATTCCACGATTCGATTCTGGAAACGGGTCCGTATCTCATCCACCGTATATCCCAGCATTTCCGCCAGACTCTGGTTTTCTCCTTCCAGGGTCAGCCAACGGTCAATGCGGCATTTCACCACGCCTTCCAGGCCAATCCAATCCGGAAGTTCTTCGGATGCGCGGAAGGCAGGTTTCTTTCCTTCATCCAGTCGTCTCCAAATCATGATCATTCGTTTCTGGTCGCTGTCCATCCCTCGAAGGCGGAGGAAGACCACTTCGTAGTCACATTCTTTTCTCAGCGCAGGGCTGTACATCCGGTAGGTAAAGGCCTGCTTTCTCAGGCTTTCCTCCATGAAGGTCCGAATCTTGCGGAAGAAATCACGCAATACCTGTCCCTGATGTTCTTCCGGGAAGTTCTTACGGATCAGTTTTTTGACCCCTGC
>JAFOGM010000048.1 GCA_017386805.1 Bacillota bacterium | reverse complement strand
GGATCGATGATTTTTCCGTAGGTCATTCTGCGGTTTTCAATGGGACTTCCGATGGTTTCTCCCACACTGTCCGGCAGGAGGCCTTCGCCTTTTTTTCTATTCTTTTTGATGGGCATGAAGATGCGTTCCAACACATCCTTCGCTTCCGGACCGCTGATTCGAACGATCCCGATTCCGCCTTCTCCCCAGGCAGTGGCAACTGCAGAAATGGTATCTTCCATGTTGAACCTCTCAAATTTCATCGAACTTCCGCCGGCAATGGCTTACACCCGCCAACGCATATTTTGACATTATATTATATCACATATATAATAAAAACAACAATACAAAACCAGACGGAGGTTTCCATGGAATACATCGATTTATACAAGGACCAATACGAAAAAACAGACCTGACAGCCATTCGAAAAACAAAACTTCCGGAAAATTATTACGGAATCATCGTTTTTGGATGCATTTTTAATTCGGAAGGAAAAATGCTGATCCAGCAGAGAGCGAAAACCAAATCCTGGGCCGGAATCTGGGATGTCTCTTCCGGCGGAGCGGTGATTTCCGGTGAAACCAGCCGACAGGCGGTTGCAAGAGAAACCAGAGAAGAACTGGGGATTGATCTGGATCCGGACCGCTTCGTAAAGGTATTCTCTTTGTACTACGATAATTCCATCCACGATATCTACAATTTGGTATTGGAGCCGGGAGAAACCTATGAATGCAGCGTCCCCAATGAAGAAGTTGCCGCTGTAAAATGGGCTTCGGAAGAAGAAATTCTGGACATGCTGGACTCCAGAACCTTCCTTCCGGTCTATAAAGAGTTCATCGGCTTATTGTTCCGCATGAAAACCAGAAAAGGAATCGTTACATACTAAAAAAGAGCTGCCGCTCCACTGACTATGAAATGTCAGTTGGAACGACAGCTCTTTTTAATTAGAAAAGTATCACGTAACGTGTTGAGGATCTAATTATCCTAACAGACCTAATACGGATAAGTAAGTCAGGTTCGGTACGTTTTCGAAGGTGTGCTTCATGTCTACACGTTCGAAGATGGTGTGACCGTCGCGGCCGAATGCACCAATGTTTACAACAGGAACGTTGATCTGCTTGATCTGTTCCACGTTGTGGAAGTACTTCACCGGGTTAGACGGCATGTTGTCGTTCAGTGCATCCACTGCAGACTGATCGCCGCAGATTGCCATGAAGCTGGAGTCAGAAATGTACGGATAGAACATTCTGGTCTTGATGTCGCGGCCGGATTCCGGACGAACTTCTTCAACAGCAGCTTCCACTGCATCCAACAGAGCTCTTTCCTTCGGAGTATTTCTGGTCATTTCGATGTTTGCACTGTACAGGGAACCGAAGAAGATGACAACAGCCGGAGACTTATCATCGGACCACTTCCAGGCTTCTTCGATGACCTTCATGCCGTAGAAACGCAGGTCCAGAGCCGGATCTTCTTCATGCAGCTTGGTTGCATAATCCAGGATCGCCTTCTTGAAGGCTTCGCCCTTCTGCGCTGCCAGTTCATCATAGAATTCCTTCCAGGTATAAACTCTGGTCTTCCAGGGCAGTTCCACATAGTTGGTCTTGCAGAGATCGCAGAACTTCTTGTACTGGGTGTTCAGGTGCAGAACCACGTCATCAAAGGCATCGATGGCAACCTTCTTGCACTTTTCCATAACCTGAGCCGGATTCATGGCATGAGTGAAGTAGTTATAATAACCCATAGCCACCAGCGCGGTCTGTACGGTGTAGTTGGGCTTGGTGTCGGTCTGCTTCAGAGAAATGGGCGGAACGCAGGCTTCTCCCTGAGCAACGTCACACAGATCCACATTCAGAGACATTTTTCTGGTGATTTCAGCAATCAGCAGATTGGGGTCCAGCGCACCGAAGGAGTTACCAACGTGAGATTCCTTACCGAAAGCAACGAAGGTGGGCAGCTGCTTACCGATGGAACCGTAGTACAGATAACGAGCTTCGTCTCCAGGGCTGTGGTTGGTGGAGTAGTCTGCATTGATGCAGGCAATGTATTCAAAGCCCTGAGTCTTCTTCAGTTCCACCAGTTCATCCAGAGCGGTGATGATACCCTTGGAGTTATCTTCTTCGTCTGCTTCTGCGATGGCAATGATGTTTCCGTCCAGTTCTTCCGGATGTTCAGAGAAGTATTTGATCAGATACATATGACCAGCTACACCGGACTTCATATCCAGCGCACCACGGCCGAACATATAGATACCGCTTTCCAGGTCTTCCTTTACCACATCCGGCAGCTGAATGGTTCTCAGCTTTTCCGGCAGCGCTTCCGGATCGCAGGCCCATTCCTTGATGGTACCGAAATCGTCGATACCAACGGTGTCGATATGACCGATCAGAATAACGGTTCTGTTGGAATTTCCCTTGGTACCCTTAACGAAACCGTAGGTGCAATGACGTTCCACGAAGTCGTTCTTGGTCTGGAACATCTTCACATAATCCGGGTGTTCCTGGAAATACGGTAAACCCATGTAGAAATCATACACGTACTGAGCAACCGCAGTTTCACCCTTCGGTTCCTTATTGATACTGGGAATGCGGACCATTTCAGTCGTTAATCTTTTTACTTCATCAAAAGAATTTAATCTCATTTTTATAAACCTCCTTATATT
>JAFOGM010000047.1 GCA_017386805.1 Bacillota bacterium | reverse complement strand
CGCCGGGCTTATATACCTTGCGCGTGGCTGCGCGGATGTTCTGTGCAATGGTCCCTCTGGCACCAACCTTATCGATGAAGGTACATACACCATCCATGTTGGCATCATAGTCACCTAAGGTAGTGGTACCAGCCTTGATGGCTTCGATGATGGCCATCTTGCTTCCAGCTTCTTCTTCATCTCTGGTCACCACATTGTGGAAGGGCTGTAAGCCATACATCATCCAGTAGTTCACGTCCTGAGCCAGACCGCGGAGAATATTGTAGGAAGTGTGCATGTGAGCATCGATCAGACCCGGGAAGATGGCATGGTGATCCATGTCCAAAACTTCATCTGCCTGATAGTCGCCCAGCTGATCCAGCGGAACGAACTCTTCGATCTTTCCGCCATTGACGATCATAGCAACGCCTTCTTTATAGCCAACACCTTCGCCCTGCATGGTATAAAAATGAGGAGCCTTAACAATCATATCTACGCGTTTCATACAATTCACCTTGTTCCTTTCCATAAATAAAATGGAGCTGTGCATCTTACTGCACAACTCCAATGTACCAAATTTATGGCCCAGTTACAATTGATTTTCTGAAAATTTAGGAAAAAGAAAATCAATGTCCGTCATTAAAATTCTTCTTATTTCATACCGATGCGGGATTTGATTTCCGCGATCAGCTGAGAACAAATCTCTTCTTCCGGAATGGTGCGGATGATCTCACCCTTTTCGATGAGAACGCCCTTTCCATCGCCGCCAGCCACGCCCAGATCGGCTTCTCTGGCTTCACCGGGACCGTTCACTGCGCAGCCCATAACGGCAACCGTCATGCGCGGAACGTTATGTTCTTCCATGTATTTTTCGATGGGCGCCAGTTCACGTTCGATCTGAGAAGTGATAGCTTCCAGATCCACACGGGTTCTTCCGCAGGTGGGACAGGATACTAAATTGATCCCGCTGTCTCTCAGACCGATGGCGCTGAGGATCTCCTTGGCGAAGATAACTTCGTTCACCGGATCGCCAGTGAGGGATACGCGAATGGTATCACCGATTCCGGACAGTAACAGAGAACCGATACCGATGGCAGATTTCACCTTGCCGCGGCCCACGGTACCTGCCTCGGTGATCCCCACATGCAGGGGATACTTCAGCTGGTCAGCCACGATGCGGTAGGCCTTATCGTTCAGAGCCACATCGGAGGATTTCAAAGATACCACGATATCAGTGAAGTCCAGGCTTTCCACATAGTTCACCATGTTGATCGCGCTTTCTGCCAGAGCTTCTGCAGTTACACCACCGTACTTTTCCACCAGATTTCTTTCCAGAGAACCGGAATTCACACCCACGCGGATGGGAATCTGACGAGCCTTCGCTTCATTCAGAACAGCCTTGACGCGGTCTTCAGAACCGATGTTGCCGGGATTGATGCGCACCTTGTCAGCACCCTGTTTCATGGCTTCAATAGCCAAACGATAATCGAAGTGGATATCGGCAACCAACGGAACACGAACCAGCTTTTTGATCTGGCCGAAGGCGTCTGCCGCTTCCATATCAGGAATGGCCAGACGAACGATCTGGCAGCCAGCATCGGTCAATTTTGCGATCTGTTCCACCGTTGCTTTTACATTTCTGGTATCGGTATTGGTCATGGACTGAATGGAGACGGGAGCACCGCCGCCCATGGCAATGTCGCCAACCATAACTTTCTTGGAAATTCTGCTCATATGATTCTCCTTGTTTCCTTACGAAACCACTAACCCATCAGTCGTCCCACATCCTGAAGCAGAACGTAGGCCATGAGTGCAAACAGCAATAACAACCCAACGAAGTGGACCTTTCCTTCAATTTCTTCACTGACCGCCTTTCCGGTGATGCCGTTGATGATGATGAACAACAGACGGCCGCCATCCAGTGCCGGTAAGGGCAGCATGTTCATGATCCCCAGGTTCAAACTGATCAACGCTGCCAGATTGGCGACGTAGATGAAGCCATACCGGGCCTGCTGGCCGATTGCACTGACGATCCCCACCGGACCAGTCAACTCATTGACGGAACTTTGACCCGTAAACAGCTGGGCAATAAAGCCAACCATGCTCTTCCCCATATCCACCGTAGCCACAGCTCCGTAATGGATCGCAGTCAGCGGATTCTTTGTAACGATAGCTTCGATCCCGATGATGGGATAACCATCTTCCGACAGTTCCACCGGAATGGAAGCATAGACTTTCTGGTTTCCACGACGGACTACCAACTCCACAGTATCTTCGCTCATCATGATCAGATTTCGGGCTTCCACGAAGAAGTTGACCTTCTCACCGTTGACTTCGATGATCTCATCTCCCGGTCGGATCCCTGCCTGATATGCCGGCTTTCCTTCGGTAACATCCTTCAGTTCCGTGGATGCGATGCCGGTGTAACCGGCGATTGCCGACAGGATCGTTACGGCCAGAAGAACATTCATCACCGCTCCGGCAACAATGACCAGCGCTCTGGCCGGTGCGGACTTATTGCTGAAAGCCCGCTCATTTTCCGATTCTTCGTCTTCCCCTTCCATGGCGCAGAAACCGCCAATGGGAAGAAGCCGTAGAGTATATAACGTTTCTTTTCCCTGGTGTTCAAAGAGCTTCGGTCCCATGCCCAGAGACAATTCATTGACCTGGACACCGGTCAGCTTCGCTGCGAAGAAATGGCCCAGTTCGTGGACCATGATCAGGACGCAGAACACCACGATCGCATAAATCGCTGTAACAAATCCCATAATCTTTACCCCTTCATATCTTTATAATTCCGCCGCCAGCGCTCTGGCTTCACGGTCGATTTCCAAAATTTCATCCAGCGTCGGTTCAGCGATCCCCTTATGCTGTTCCAGCGCCCGTTCGATGCCTCTGGGAATGTCCAGATAGCTGATCTTTTCTTCCAGGAACTTCTGTACCAGAACTTCGTTCACCGCATTGAGAACCACCGGATAGCTTCCGCCGGTCTTGATGGATTCGAAGGCCAGTTTCAGACACTTGAAGGTCTCCATATCGGGCTTGTGGAAATTCAGTGTTCCCAGTTCGAAGAAGTCCACTTCACCGCTGGCATTTTCCCAGCGATTGGGATAGGTGAACGCATAGGCGATGGGAATTCGCATATCAGGAACGCCCAGCTGTGCCATGATGGAATGGTCCTTGTACTGGACCATGGAATGGATGATGCTTTCCGGATGGACCACAACCTGGATCTGTTCCGGTTCCACATCGAAGAGCCACTTGGCTTCAATGACTTCCAGGCCCTTGTTCATCAAAGTGGAAGAGTCGATGGTGATCTTACTTCCCATGACCCAACGGGGATGGTTCAGCGCCTGAGCTAAAGTAACGCCTTCCAGCTGTTCCAGCGTATAACCGCGGAAGGGACCGCCGGAGGCTGTCAGTAAAATCTTATCCAGTTCCTTGGGATCATTTCCCTGGAGACACTGGAAAATCGCACTGTGTTCACTGTCCACAGGGAGCATCTTCACGCCGGTCTCTTTCACCGCGTTCATGATCACGCTTCCGCCGGCAACCAGAGTTTCCTTGTTGGCCAGCGCAATGTCTTTCCCAGCACGAATTGCTCTGTAAGTCGGAACCAGACCCATCATGCCGATGAGAGAGTTCAGGATCATGTCAGCTTCGGTTTCCGCCGCTGCAGTGATGATCCCATCCATACCGTAGAGGAATTCGATCTGCGGGAATTCCTTCTGTAAGGCAATGGCATCCGCTTCCTTATCGGTAACTGCCAGCTTCGGTGCGTAGATTTTCAGTTGTTCACGGAATCTCTCAATATTGGAACCGCAGGTCAGCGCTTCCACAGAGAATTCTTCCGGGCGCTGGCTTACCACATCCAGAGCCTGGGTTCCGATGGATCCGGTGGATCCTAAAATGGATAATTTCTTCATCTCTTTCCCCTTTATCTTATGCCAGTACAAAGATGATATAGTAATAGATCAGCGGCGCTGTAAACAGGACACTATCGAAGCGATCCAGAATACCGCCATGACCAGGGATCAAATGACCGTAGTCCTTGATTCCCATCTTTCTCTTAAAAATAGACGCTGTCAGATCACCGAACTGGGAGAAGATCGCTCCCAGAGCACCCATGATCATGCAGTGTACCATGATCTCCGGCATAACGAAATAACCGAACAGACCGGATACAAGCATGGTTCCCAAGGTTCCGCCGATGGAGCCTTCAATGGTTTTCTTGGGGCTGATCTTCGGGCAGAGTTTGTGCTTTCCAAAGAAATAGCCGCTGAAGTAAGCCATGATATCGGTCACGAAAGCGGTGATCAGCACCAGCCATACCAATAACGGATAACCGCCCTGATCGATGAGGACCACGTGATACGAGAAGAATACCACGTATAAAACACCTGTCATGGTAGCCATTCCGTCTTCCAGCTTTCGTTCATCGATCTTGAACAGATATAACATGCTGGCCAAAACCACACCGAACACCCATAACACATGCCACTTGAAGTTTCCCTCATGGATTCCGGAAGTACCGGTCAGAACATTCATTGCATAAAGAGCAGCTACCGCCGCCACCCCAATGGGATAACAGGGCTTCACATCCATGGCACGGAATCCGTTATAAAACTCTTTCAGGCCCACGATCCCGATGAGAACCGCTGCCGCCATCAAGGGATAACCCCCCAGGACGACGATCAATAAAAACGGTGCCATGATCAGGCCGGAAATGACTCTTGTTTTCATCCTTGAAAACTCCTTCCTGCGAGGTGACGAGTTCACCTCGTACTCTATCTATACGCCGCCGTAACGACGTTTTCTTCCCTGGAATTCTGCGATGCACCGTTCGTATTCTTCCGGAGTGAATTCCGGCCACAGTACATCAGTAAATACAAATTCGCTGTAGGCGCTCTGCCACAGCAGGAAATTGGACAGGCGAATCTCACCGCTGGTACGGATGATCACTTCCGGATCCGGCATTCCCCCGGTATACAGGCCTTCGCCCAGCATCTCTTCGGTCAGGTCTTCCACCTTTAACTCTCCAGCGGCAACCGCTTCCGCCAACTTCATTACGGAGCGCATGATTTCATCGCGGCCGCCGTAATTCAGCGCAATGTTGAAGGTCAGACCCGTATTGTCCTTTGTTTTCGCCAGCGCAGTTTCCAAAGCATCGATGGAAGCTTTGGGCAGTTTGGAATAATCCCCGAAAATATTGACTTTTACATTGTTGGCATGAAGTTCTTCCAGCTCCCGTTCCATGTAGACGATCAGCAGCTTGAAAATTCCGCTGACCTCCTCGATGGGTCTCTTCCAGTTTTCTGTGGAAAAAGCATATACGGTCAGATATTTCACTCCCAGTACATCGGAATGCTTTACGATTTCCTTCAGTGCTTCCATTCCGGCATTGTGTCCGAACAGACGGGGTTTTCCACGCAGTTTCGCCCAACGGCCATTGCCGTCCATAACGATGGCTACATGCTGCGGAATTCGTTCCCGATCCAACTGATATGATGTCTTCATTTCCATAAATCCGATACTCCCTGAATTATTTTTGAAATTACAAAACAGGTCGGGCAGAGCCCGACCTTATTCATCGTAAGAATCCGTCACTCTGCAGGCAGTCAGGACACAGGTATCTCCCTGTACTTCCTGTCGAATGACCCGCAGCGGTCCTTCTACCGGCTTTCTCACTGTGGGCGTAGTGATATCGATGCGTACACTCATTCCCTGCTCACGCAGCAGAGCTTCCGCCTCTTCCGCTTTCCAGCCCAACAGATTCATCGCCTTTGTTGTCTTGATATCCACGAATTAGATCTCCATCAGTTCCTTTTCTTTGTGAGCAATGATTTCGTCGATTTCCTTCATGGCCTTGTCAGTTACCTTCTGAACATCGTCCAGTTCGCCCTTCAGATCATCTTCTGTCAGTTCGCCAGCCTTTTCAGCCTTCTTCAGATGATCGTTAGCGTCTCTTCTTTCGTTACGAACAGCAACCTTCGCATCTTCACCCATCTTCTTGATGACCTTGGTCAGTTCTTTTCTTCTTTCTTCAGTTACCTGAGGAATCACCAGACGAACTACCTTACCATCGTTGGTGGGATGGATACCGATGTTGGATACGTTGATCGCCTTTTCAATATCAGCAATGCACTTGGGATCGAAGGGTGCGATCATCAGAGTTCTGGGATCCGGAACAGAGATGTTAGCCAGCTGTCTCAGCGGAGTGTCAACGCCCCAGTAGGGAACAACGATCTGGTCCAGCAGTGCAGCGTTCGCTCTGCCAGCTCTAACAGTATTCAGTTCGGTCTTCAGAACAGAGATTGTCTTACCAATTTTGTCCTTTAAAGTATCCTGAGTGCTCATAAAATTTCCTCCTAAAATTGCAATAATTATTTATCTAGATCGCTCGATGTCTTATGTAAGACACTATTCGATGATCGTACCGATTTCTTCGCCGTAAGCGGCCTTGATCACGTTTTCCGGTTCATCCAGACCAAATACGTGGATCGGAATATGGTTGTCCATGCACAGAGAAGCTGCGGTGGAGTCCATGACACCCAGACCCATTTCCAGCAGATCCATATGAGTCAGCTTGGAGAACTTCTTGGCATCGGGGTTGATATTGGGGTCGGAATCGTAAACCGCATCCACCTTCTTCGCTAACAGGATCACGTCAGCTTCGATTTCAGCAGCTCTCAGAGCAGCGGTAGTATCGGTGGAGAAGAACGGGTTACCGGTACCTGCACCGAAGATCACAACGTAGCCCTTTTCCAGGTGATGCATTGCTCTTCTTCTGATGTAGGGTTCAGCCACTTCTCTCATTTCGATGGCTGTCTGAACACGGGTGGGGATACCCATATTTTCAAAGGCAGACTGCAGCGCCAGAGAGTTGATCACGGTCGCCAGCATTCCCATGTAGTCCGCAGTTGCACGGTCCATAGCCTTACTGGTACGGCCTCTCCAGAAGTTTCCGCCGCCGACAACGACAGCGACTTCCACGCCGATTTCTCTCAGACCCTTTACCTGAGAAGCTACCTGATTTAACATATCATCGTCCAGACCGACTTTCTTTTCTCCGGCCAGGGCTTCACCACTGATTTTCAGCAGTACGCGCTTGTATTTCGGTTCCATTGGGTTTACACCTTCCATTCTTACGTCTTATACATTATTTCGATAACGGAACTTATTTTAAACAAATTGAATAAAGGGACATGTTTACATGTCCCCTCATTATAGCATATTCAACCGACGTTTGTTAAGACGGTAATTCAACTATTTCTTATTTTACTTCCATCAGTTCCAGTTCATGATACAGACTTTCCACTTCTTCCCGGGTCGCCAGTGCGGTGGAAAATGCAGAAGCACTGCCGCAGGCAGCTCCCGTACGAAGGGCTGTCACATAATCCCCGGTCTTCTGGTAGCCTGCCAAAAATCCGGCAACCATGGAGTCTCCGGAGCCTACGGAAGTTTTCAGCTCACCTTTGGGAACACCGATGCGATGGAATTTTCCGGTCTCATCCAGAAGCAAGGCTCCGTCGCCGCCCAGAGATACCAAAACGTTTCTGGCTCCCTGCGCCTGCAGGTCCTTTGCTGACCGCATGATTTCCCGGGTTCTTCCCAGAACCTTTCCTGCCAGACCTTCCAGCTCTGCGCGGTTGGGTTTGATCAAAAACGGTCTGTGAGGAAGTACATTCTTCATCAGATCCCCGGCAGCATCCACCACGATCTTTACAGGACGACCCTTCATCTGTTCCATGATGTTGGCATACACATCCTTGGAAACCGAACGCGGAACACTTCCGGACAGAACGATCACATCCTCGTCCTTTACTTGTTCCAGCTTTTCCATCAGCTGTTGGATGTACACATCGGGAATGTGAGGACCGCTGCCATTGACCTCGGTCTCCAGCTTTCCGCGAACCTTGACATTGATTCTGGTATCTCCTTCCGGAAGGCGAATAAAGTCCGTATCCATTCCCCGCTCCTTCAGGCCCTGTTCCACCAGTTCCCCGGTTTCACCAGCTACAAATCCAAGAGCTTTGTTTTCCACTCCCAGATTGTTCAGCATCGTTGAGACGTTGATACCCTTTCCGCCCAGAAACACGTCCTCATGCTGAGACCGGTTCGTCTTACCCACCTTCAATTCGCTCACATAAACGACATAGTCGATGGCTGGGTTGAAAGTAACGGTATAAATCATCCCTCAGATACCTCCTTAACAGTGGTATGTTCACGGTAGACTTCATCGGCCAGCTGATCGGTGATAATGGTTGCAGCGGATAACGGCGCTACGGTCACCGAAGACACTTTTCCGAATTTCGTATGGTCTGCAAGAATATATGTGATATAGGAGCGTTCCATAGCAGTCGCCTTGGTCATAGCTTCTTCCGGGTCCGGTGTGGTGAAACCAGCGCGTACCGATACACCATTCATTCCCAGGAAGGCCTTGGTGAAGTTGTAACGGCTCATGGAATCCACAGCCTGACTTCCCATGATGGCTTCTGTACCTGCCTTCAGCTGTCCGCCCACAACGAAAACTCTCAGACCCTTTTCCATCAGACGTCTGGCCAGTTCGATACCTGTTGTAACATAGACAGCGTTCGCAGTGTTGATGTAATCCGCCATGTAGATGGTAGTGGTACCTGCATCCAGGAAAACAAAGTCATCTTCCTCGATCTGCGCTGCAGCATAAGCGGCAATGCGCTTCTTTTCTTCCACGTTCATCTGGGACTTGGTGGTCACATCGCGTTCACCCATAACGAATGTATTGTCAAGGATCGTAGCGCCTCCGTGAACCTTGATCAACTTTCCCTGTTTGTGAAGCAGGTTTAAGTCACGGCGTACGGTAGCCTCCGATGCCCCTGTAATTTCCGAGCATTCTCCTACGGTTGCTGTTCTTTTTTCCTTCAGCAACTGTAATATCATTGAGAATCTTTCTTCTGCCAGCAAGTAAAATCCCTCCTTTTCTCTCATGTTTTTTCATCATACCACTAATTTTGAGCATTTTCAATCATCTTTAATCATTTCGTGCAAATATTTCATAATTCAATCAAAAACATGATAAATTTCGCCTGAATATGCACAGATTTCAAACGGAAGCTATGCTATAATAATAACAAATCATTGAAAAATGATTGCCTGATCGACTGGAAAGGAGTTCACAAAATGAACGACAAAAGCATAAAACACTGGCTGGGCTATGCCCTGCGCAACAAAGAAACGATTCTGGACCTGCTTTCCTACTTCCGTCCGGAAGATCTGGAAAATGGTCTGCTCGTCATCCCTGAAACCCTGATCAACGATCGCCTGAAACCACAGGTATTAGGTGCTGCCTCTCCCTGGATCTCCAATTATCATCTGAATTTCTCCAACAATCTGCTCTTCCTCGATGCCGACATCAATGCCAAGCAGGCCGGTCCCGTCCGCACCATGCTGATGCTCTCCGTGGAAGAATTCACGTTTACCCCCGACCGTCACCGGATTCGTCTCCAGTACCGCGAAGACATCCGTTCCACCGGCAATCCCGCCCAGGCCATGATGCTGAAAATGTTCGGCGGAGGGAAAGGCTATCTGGCGAAACTCAGTTCCATGGCCGGAAACAAGATGCCAGGGATCGCTGCCGACGGCCAGTATCTGACCATCGATATCGACCACTATCTGCATGCAACCGGCTCCATGAGCCGGGCTGCCAGCGTTCTGGAGCACCTGACGCTGCGGTATGTATCTACCAGCGATGGGTATCTGAAATTCCAATTTACGATTGTATAATTGAATCAAATCAAAAAGAGCCGATCAAAATTTTTTGATCAGCTCTTTTTATTTTGCTCTGCGAAACTACTATTTGGGATTGGGAAGAATTCCTGATACCACCAAGGTAAAGGTACTGGTTACGCCCTTACTTGTGATGGAGAAGGGATAATTTCCTTTCTTGTGGTTGTGATATACCAATAAGGTACCATCGGACTGGATCTTATATTCCAAGCCATCCAAACCAGTCACAGTATAATCCTTCACCTGAACACCATCATGCATGATGTCAAACACGTGATATTCTCCGAAATTGTCTCCGAATCTGGCACCGTTTTCAAAGTAGTCTCCACGCTGTCTCAAAGCAACTCCTGGAACTTTGTAGGTATCGCCGGTATAACCATACCAATGCATATTAGTGTAATAGCGAGTAGGAACCTCAATCACGGTTCCATCTTCCTGAACGTCGTTCCAAGAACCATACTTAAATCTAAAAGTAAGTGAAGATTCACCAGTTCCTACTGTTTTCATAGTAAAGGTTCCATTGGAGTTCTTCTTTACGGTTACAATATTATTATTATCACTTTCAGCGATGTCGAACTCTTTCATTTGTTCTCCATCATACCAAACAGAAATGGTGTAAGTCGATCCCTTCTTGGCATGGAACGTACGAATATCTTCTTCCCCAGTTTCATGAATCTTTAAAGTAGCTACACCTTCAGGAATAATGGCCTTCAGAACCGGCTCTTCTGCAGGTTCCTCGACCTTCGGTTCTTCCGGCTCCGGCATTTCCTTTCCGGAAGCTGCCAGGTTCTGACGGATCATGGTAATCAGAGCCATATTCTTACCAACTACAGGCTTATCCAGCGCATCGTCAGAGATGATGGCAATGTCACCTCGCAGGAAGTTTTTGTCAGTAGCTGCATTGTAACGGCCATCGGTAAGACCAATCTTATCAGACAGTTCCCAAGGATTCCTCCAATTGAAGTCTGTATTTGCATCATAACCCAATGCCTTTAAAACGAAAGTTAAATACTGATTTGCAGTCACGGGGTCGTTCCCACCGAAGGTAGGCTGCGTTGTAGAATTTCCGGCAGTCAAGCCGTTAGCGTAAGCATATCCAACGAAAGGCTTTGCCCATTCATCCACATCAATAAATGGCATTTCCCAGGTACCGTTGACAGCTTCCGTTTCTTTCCCCAGAAGCTTCACCAGCATGGTGATTGCCTGGCTTCGGGTGGGGATTCCTTCCAGATTATAGATCGGCGTTCCGTCCGGATTGGTTCCGGTCCCGGCAAACAGGCCCAGCTTGTTCAAAGAATCTGCTGCCTTCTTCGCTTCCGGATCCTCTGCAGCGAAGGCCATAGGTGCTAAGCTGAACAACATGGCCAATACCAGAATCAACGCTAATAATTTTTTCATTACACACCTCCAAAGGTCGTTTTCTTTGTTTCATCATACGCTTCTTTGCAGAAAAACACAATGTGTGAAATTGAATTTACTTCCATCCAGTAGTATAATTGCCTTAGAGTATATTGGGAAAATGCTTCCGAAAGAGAGGTTTAGCCATGCTT
>JAFOGM010000002.1 GCA_017386805.1 Bacillota bacterium | reverse complement strand
TGTTCATGGTAAGGCGGATCCACAAAGATCACGTCCGCTTTCTGATCGATTTTTTCCAGAGTCATCTTGTAATCACCGGTCAGGATGATGGACTGATTTTCCACACCGCAATGGCGGATGTTGGACTTGGTCAGACTGATGCTTTCTCTGTGGTTATCGCAGAAATACACGGTTTTTGCGCCGCGGCTGATAGCTTCCAGACCCAGATTTCCGGTACCGGAAAACAGATCGATGCAGATGCTGTCTTCATCGATCCAGCCGTTGATCATGCTGAACACCGCTTCTTTCACTTTATCCGTTGTGGGACGGATCCGTTGGTCAGCCGGCGTGTTCAATCTTCTTCCTTTTAATTTTCCAGAGATAATACGCATGGCTTTCCCCTTTCTAACTATAATATTCTATCAGCACATTACCAAAAAAGCAATAATAAAGGAGCTTTCACCACAGTTTTTGTGGATCAGCTCCTTTATCGATTCGGTCTTATTTACCAGCCATCTGCTGTTCAGCCATTTCGACCAGCTTCTTGGTCATATAACCGCCTACATAACCGTTCTGTCTTGCAGTCAGGTTACCCTTGTCCATGGTTTCGTAGTTGGTCAGGCCCAGTTCATTGGCAATTTCAGTCTTCATGTTATTCAGAGCGTTCTTCGCTTCCGGAATGACATTCTTGTTACTGTTGTTGTTCTGAGAACTCATTTTGATTCACCTCCTCTTTACGCCCTTATGATGCGCGTCGGAGGTGAAATCTATTCTTGCTAATTACTGGCTATAACTGCAGTTCCTCTACCTGATGAAAAACGGCACGGATCCGCTGTTTCAGCGGTTGGTGTTCTTCCAGTTCCAGCAGAGGATCTTCCTGCAGAAGAAAACCTGCTTCTTTTCTGGCTGCACTGAGGATCTTTGCATGTTTTCCCAAATCGGCCAGCTTCAATTCCGGTACACCGTGCTGACGGACACCGAAAAATTCTCCAGGTCCACGGAGCCGCAGATCTTCCTCCGCAATGACAAAACCGTCGTTGGTGGATGCCATGATCTCCGCTCTCTGTTTGGAAACAGCGCTTTCGTTTTCCGAAATCAACAAGCAATAAGATTGATGTTCCCCACGGCCAACACGGCCACGCAGCTGATGCAGCTGAGCCAGGCCAAAACGTTCTGCGTTTTCAATGATCATCATGGTAGAGTTGGGAACATTGATCCCAACTTCAATGACTACGGTGGACACCAGAAGCTGGATCTCTCCCTCGTAAAACCGCGCCATGATCTCGTCTTTTTCCTTTTGTTTCATGGCTCCATGAAGCAGTGCGGAGTTGATGTTAGGATATAAAACGGAAAGTTCTTCGTGTACTTCCGTGGCAGAGCGTGCATTGAGCTGTTCCGATTCTTCGATCAAAGGGGCAACCACGTACGCCTGTCTTCCCTTGGCGATTTCCCTGGCCATAAACTCATAGGCCTGCGCTCTTTGCTTTCCGGAAAGCGCCTTGGTTGTTACAGGCTTTCTCCCCGGCGGCAGCTCATCGATAATAGATATATCCAGATCACCGTAGAGGACCACGGCCAGCGTACGGGGAATCGGGGTTGCCGTCATGACCAAAGTGTCGGGATGGGTACCCTTTTCACTCAGTAAACTTCTCTGTTTGACACCGAAGCGGTGTTGTTCGTCGGTGATCACAAGACCCAGATTTTTGAACTGTACATCGTCCTGGATCAGAGCATGAGTACCGATCAAAATCTGGATTTCACCGGTTTTCAACTGTTCCAGTCGCTCTCTTCGATCCTTGGCTCCCACAGTCCCGGAAAGGAAGCCTACCTTGATCCCAAAGGGATCAAATTGGGCGCTGAGGCCTTCAAAATGCTGGCTTGCAAGGATTTCCGTCGGCGCCATCAAAACACCCTGATAGCCGCTTTTTACGGCTTTGTACAGTGCCGCTGAGGCAACCGCCGTCTTCCCGGAACCAACATCCCCCTGGATCAATCGGTTCATCACTTTGGAAGATTCCATATCGGCTTCGATCTCCTCCAGAACACGGTTCTGCGCCCCGGTCAGAGGGTACGGAAGACTGTCCGTAAAGGTTTTGATTTTATGATTCTGGCTGAATGTGATCCCCGTGCTCTGATGTTCCAGCTTTCTTCGGGTCATCATCAAACCAGTCTGTAATAACATCAATTCATCAAATATCAATCGATATTTTGCTTCTTTGTATTTTTCACGATCCCCAGGATAGTGGATGTGATTCAATGCATAGGAAAGATCACAGAGCCTGTTTCGTTCCACCGTAGCCGGCGGAAGATAATCGTCCAGCTGATTTTGTTGTTCCAGTGCCAGTTTCGACCAGCGACGCATGTCCTTCTGGGTCAGACCGCTGGCCAGCGGATACACCGGAAGGATCTTATCTTCCTCCGCGGCAACCCCGCCTTCGGCGGTTGCCTCTTCGATTTTCTGGAAGTCCGGATGGGTCATCTGCAGTCGTCCCTGCT
>JAFOGM010000046.1 GCA_017386805.1 Bacillota bacterium | reverse complement strand
TTCATCATGATCTACCCGCTGTACCTGACGATCCTTGCTTCCATTTCTGACATCGTAGCATGGCAGGGTGGTAAGGTTTACATCGTTCCGATCGGTCTGAACTTTGAGGCATATCAGAACATCTACCGTGACGGTACCATCTGGCGCGGTTACATGAACTCCATCATCTACACCGTTATCGGTACCCTCTATAACGTAGCGATGACCATCATGTGCGCATACGCCATGTCCCGTGACAACATGAAGGGCAAGCAGTTCATCAACCTGTTCTTCATCTTCACGATGTACTTCGGCGGCGGTATGATCCCGTACTACCTGCTGATCAAGCAGCTGGGCTGGATCAACACCCTTTGGGTAATGACCCTGACGAATGGTATGTCCGTATTCAACATGATCATCACGCGTACGTTCTATCGTTCGAACTTCTCGAACGAGATCTACGAAGCGGCGAAGATCGACGGCGCAGGCGAACTTCGAATCTTCCTGCAGATGGCACTGCCGCTGTCCGGTTCGATTATCGCAGTTATGTCCCTGTACGCCGGCGTAGGTATCTGGAACAGCTGGTTCGGCGGTCTGCTTTACATCACCAGCCCGTCCAAGTATCCTCTGGCTCTGATCCTGCGTACCATCATTATCGAGATGGCAAACTTCGACATCCAGGTTACTTCTTCCGCACTGGAATCTGCAGAGGAAGCACAGAGACAGCTGGAAATCAGCCGTATGCAGGAATCCATGCGTTACGCACTGATTTTCGTATCCTCTGCACCGGTTCTGATCGCATACCCCTTCGTTCAGAAGCACTTCGTAAAGGGCGTTCTGATCGGTTCTGTAAAGGGCTAATCCTTCACAGTTCAGAATCCCGAATCGACTATAGTCGGTTCGGGATTCTTTCTATATTACTTACACAGAATGTGCAGGTAATTACAGTATAGGAGACGCAGGTAGAAAATGTGCACAGTAATGTACTTGATTTTTCGTGTAAAAAAAGGAGGAAATGTGTATTGACACAAATCTAACCTAGTGCTATAATGGCTGCATTGCCTTATTTGGCTGTTATGATTTCAGGCGCGTAAGCGCATGAAATAAAATTATTCAAGGAGGCTACCCCAATGAAAAAGACCTTGGTTCTTGTTCTGGTTGCCCTGCTGGCTCTCGGAACGCTGGTAACCGGTTCCGCTGGCAACACTGCCATCCTGGACACCGACCCGAACACCTTGGCTCTGGCAAACGAGCTCGTTGAGCTGGACATCATCGTCCGTAAGAACATTCCGGACAATGAGTACGGCACGAAGTGGTTCTTTGAGTTCTGCGAAAAGGAACTGAATATTAAGTTCAACGCAGAGTTCATCGACTCTTCCGTTATGACTGAAAAGCTCAACATCCTCATGGGCACCGACTCCATGCCCGACATGATCATGGCTTCCGCTACCATCTGGGAAGGCGAAGTTATGGACTGGGGCTATCAGGATGGCCTGTTCCTCGCCATCAACGAGTACGAAGAGTACTGCCCGAAGTACTGGGCCGAAATTCGTAAGCAGCCCGCTCTGGTTGCTGCTACCACCACTCCGGATGGCCACACCTATGGCTTCTCCAACATCCGCGTGGTAAACGAAGGTCAGTCCATGGGTATCCCCACTTACATCAACCGTCAGTGGCTGGAGAACCTGGGCCTCGAAATGCCCAACACCCTGGAAGACTTCTACAATGTTCTGTGCGCATTCCGCGATCAGGATGCTAACGGCAACGGCGATCCCACCGATGAAATTCCGTGGGCAGGCGTTAACAGCGGCGGCTATCCGGAGTTCATGGTAGTTAAGTGGGCATACGGCATCAACGGCTATCGTACCGATGCAGTTGACACCTGGACCCTCGAAGGCTACTGGGCTCCCTATCATCCGCGCTACAAGGAAGCTCTGGAATTCATGAAGAAGCTGTACGACGAAGGCCTCCTCTACGATGGTTACTTCTCTGCAACTCATGACCAGCTGCGCTCCGACATGCAGGCTTCCACCGAGTACGCTGTTGTTGGCTTCTCCATCGATGATGGCCGCGGCAGCTGCACCGGCGACCGCTCCCTGTGGCCGCAGTACGATGCTTGCAACCCCTTCGTAGTTGATGACACCATCGTTCGCTCCACCTGGATGGGTGCCCCGATCGATCTGTTCACCTGGACCATCAGCTCCAAGACCGAGTATCCGGAACTGTGCTGCGCATTCTGTGACTTCTGGTACGAGCCCTACTGGGCATTCAACTACTGCCATGGTCCGGAATACGGCACCGAGTACGACTACTATGGCACCGGCTGGGTATGGGATGCTGAAAAGCAGAGCGTAAGCTATCCGGCAGCTGCTGAAAAGGAAGGCATCGACGTTCGTGGCGTTTACAACTCCATCATGGACGGCGCTAACTTCGGTCTCGAAGGCTCCACTGCTATGAAGTACTACTTCGAAGGCTGGACCTACGGCAAGGATTGGGACGAGGAAGAAGCTCGCTACCAGGCAACCGTAGCTAAGAACAACTATCCGTACGAGATGCCGCAGTACATCGGTGGCTACTGGACGGAAGACCAGCAGGAAATCTACGACACCTATGCTTCTGCTTGCTCCACCTTCACCCGTGCTCAGGAAGCTATGCTGATCTCCGGCGAGCGTCCGTGGGATGAGTTCGACACTTACATCGAAGAGCTGACCGCAATGGGCGGCGACAAGATGAACGAGCTGTACAAGGAATACATGGAGATGGTTGTTGAAGTTAACGGCCTCGTATCTCCCGCTGCAGCAGCTGCAGCCGCTCAGTAATTAGCGGTAATAATGATTAACCGGTAAGTGAGAGTTTTACTCAAACAAACCTGATCATTAAATGAAGAGCCCCGCATCGATCGTTGATCGGTGCGGGGCTTTTTCATACATACAAAAATCCCGGCGCATCTGCCGGTATTTTTTGTGCCAAGATGTTGGAGCGCAAAGCTTTTCAGCTTCGTACACTCCATGCCGCGGGGACAAAAATTTCGGAAAACTTGTTCACGGCATACTTATCTGTCATTCCTGCGATATAGTCGCATACGGTGCGTTCAATTCCTTCGATTCCAAGCTGCGGATGAAAATCCGCCGGCAGTGCATCGGGATGGGTGACGTAGTATTCGTACAATCGCTTCAGAATATCTTTGGCCTTGTTTTCTTCGCCTTTGGCAACGGGATTGCGATAAACACGCTCGAACATAAAGGCGCGAAGCGTCAGAAGCGCATTTTCAATGGAGGTGGATAGCTGAATCTTGTCCGCGTCCATGGAAGAGGATACAATATCACATACCAGAGTATCGATTCTGTCCGAATGGCTATGTCCGAGTGCGTCGGTGATATCCTTTGGAATATCGGAGTTGGAAAGGATACCGGCACGGATGGCATCATCAATATCGTGATTGATGTAGGCGATACGGTCGGCATAGCGAATAATCTGGCCTTCCAGTGTTTCGGGAACGCGACCGCCCGTATGACCCAGAATGCCCATGCGCACCTCGTAGGTCAGATTCAGACCGCGACCGTCTTTTTCAAGAATATCCACAACGCGAAGGCTTTGCTCATTGTGGTGGAACGGGATTCCCATTACTTCGGAAAGAGCGGCTTCGCCTGCATGACCAAAGGGAGTGTGTCCCAGATCATGGCCCATGGCAATTGCTTCGGAAAGGTCTTCATTCAGGTTCAGGGCGCGGGTAATGGTTCGACCGATACGCGCAACCTCGATGGTGTGCGTCATGCGCGTGCGATAGTGATCGCCTTCGGGGCAAAGAAACACCTGCGTTTTATGCATCAGGCGGCGGAATGCTTTGGAATGAACAATGCGGTCTGTATCACGCTGATAGCAGGTGCGCATGTTTTCGTCCTGCGGAGCTTCGTAGCGTGCACGCCCCCGACTATTTATGGCAAAGGAGGCTTTGGGAGAAAGACGCTGCTTTTCGGCGCGTTCCAGTTGCTCACGGATGGACATACAAAATCCTCCTCGTTTACGAATTTTTGTGACTTTATTATACTATATTTTACGGCT
>JAFOGM010000008.1 GCA_017386805.1 Bacillota bacterium | reverse complement strand
GGGAGCCCTGCAGAGCGATGGACAGCAGAACCACAGTAAAGACGATGTGGAACAGGTCATTTTCCACGGGGACTTCTTCAATGGAAACCATAATGGCGAATACGATGGATGCCGCTCCGCGCAGGCCAGCCCAGGAAACCAAAGCCTTCTGGTTATTGGGAGCACCGAAGGGCAGCAAAAGGATCCAGGTGGCAACAGGACGGGCCGCGAAGGTCAGGAACAGGAAGATCAGAAGAGCTGAAGGAACCACAGCGGGCAGCTTCGACGGGAAGCTGAGAAGTCCTAGAAGGAAGAAAATCAACATCTGCATAAGCCCTGTCATACCGTCGATGAAATGAACCATGGAACGCTTGTTGGGCAGAGGATTGTTCCCTAAGATCAAACCGGCGATATAGGCGCTGAGGTAGCCGTTTCCGGAGAGGACCGTGGGGGCAGCGTAGGAAAGAACTGCCACCGCCAAAACGAAGGCCGAATCGAAGCCGCTGGTGGTAAACGAGAATCGACGCATGAAGCGGGAAGCAGCCTGGCCGATGATGGCACCGAAGAGGAAACCAAAGGCCAGCTGCTTTATAATGAGGACCACGATGGATGCGGGATCGGTTCCGCCGCTCTGGAGGATCGACATGATGATGACCGTCAGCATATAGGCAAAGGGGTCGTTGGAACCGCTTTCCACTTCCAGAAGAGATGCGGTGTTATATTTCAGATTCAATCGTTTGGATCGCAGAATGGAGAATACGGATGCCGCGTCCGTGGAACCTAGAAGAGCGCCCACCAGAACCCCTTCCCAAAGAGGGAAGTCCAGAACGTAAAAACAGAAGGCCCCCGTCAACAGCGCTGTGGAAATTACACCCAGCGAGGACATGACGATGGCTGGAGCGGCAACCGGCTTCGCCTGGTTCCAGTTGGTACCGAAACCCCCGTAGAACATGATCAGGATCAAAGCGGCGGAGCAGATGGTTTCGGCGAAGGCGTAATTGTCAAAGGGGATTTTGACTAAACCGTCAGAACCGAAAATCATACCCAAAACAATAAATGCCAACAATGCAGGCATCCCGAAACGGCTCATAAATTTATTAAAAACAATGCAGGCGATGATGACCGCTGCAGTCATAAGCAACATATAAGACAATAGAAAACACCTCTTTCTGAATGATGTGTCATAATTATTCTACCATAAACTTGACTTGCGAAAAAGGGAAAGGTATGATAGGAATGTGAAAATGGCGTAAAGATTTTCTTTGCGTTTGCAAAAGAACGCCTGAACGGAGGACAAACATTCATGGCAAAAAAGCCAAAATTTGATGCAAAATTTGAAGCAGAATTATTAAAAATCATGAGGCATGACATGGGAAGAGGTCTGTTGGACGATATTCCGGATGTAGATCTGGAAGAAATCGCAGAGGACCTGACCTACGCAAAGCGCGTTCTGATCCTGACTGGATTTCCGGTGCGCTGCCCCGATGGCTTCCACGGTGAAACCGATGGACCGTCCGGAGCAACGAACCTGGCTGCAGCGCTGAATCGATGCGGGGTGGAGGTTTGGATCGTCACCGATGGACCGTCCTATCCGCTGCTGAAAGCGGCAACCGCCTTCATGGCGCCCAAGACCACCGTGCTTTGCGTGGAAGGACGACAGTCGGCTGCGCTTGCCGCGGAATGGGTGGACCGGATCCAACCGACCCATGTGATTTCTCTGGAACGCCCGGGCATGGCGGAAGACGGCCACTACCACAATGTACGCGGTTTGATCATCGACGACATGGTAACGGATACGGAGCCGTTCTATCAGGAAGCCCGTCACCATGGAGCTCATACCATTGCCATCGGCGATGGCGGAAACGAATTGGGTATGGGTACCTACAGAAAGCAGGTCATCGCCAATGTTCCCTCCGGAGAACTGGTATGTGCGTACCAGAAAGCGGACTGGACTCTGGCTTCCGGAATTTCCAACTGGTGGGGCTGGGGGATCGCAGCCATGCTTTCGGTAAAGAAGGGAACGATGCTGCTTCCGACGCTGGAGCAGGAAGAAGAACTGCTGCGCGTAGTCGTGGAAGCAGGC
>JAFOGM010000045.1 GCA_017386805.1 Bacillota bacterium | reverse complement strand
TTCTCGGAGTATTTTTTATAGTAGAGCCACATGGCGATGATGACGATAAACGCCGCCACGCCCAGCTTCACATTCAGATAGGTCAGCACTGCCGCAAACAGGATCTGGATCACCAGATTGGCACGGAAGATGGGACCTAAGATCTTTTCTAAAAATGTCTTTCCCATACACAATTCTCCTTGGCACACCAAGATACAAGAGGGGACACTTTCCCATCTTGCATATTAAGTTATTATACCACAGACCGGGGAACACTGTCTTGTATTTTTGCAATGAAAAAAGGAAGTGATTTCTCACTTCCTTAGGTAATCGAATGATTGTCGATTATTCAGCTACGTAGGGCAGCAGAGCAACGATTCTTGCTCTCTTAACTGCGGTAGTAACTGCTCTCTGGTGAATGGAGCAAGTACCAGTGATTCTCTTGGGCAGAATCTTGCCTCTTTCGGTCACGTACTTTCTCAGCTTTTCAACATCTTTGTAATCGATGACTTCGGTCTTATCAGCGCAGAACTGGCAAACCTTTTTTCTTCTCATGCCACCGCGTCTCTTATCCTGCATCATGGGTTCAGCCTCCTTATTTCAAAATTTTAAAATAAATACTTCGTTTTCGATTTAGAACGGAATATCGTCATCGGATACGCTCTGGAAACCTTCGGGGATTCCGCCAAAGTCGGAACCACCGGTCATTCCCTGACCGCCGCCGTAGGACTGTCCGCCGTACTGCTGGCCGCCTGCGGGCGCACCGCTGCGTTCTCCGTTGCTCAGAAATTCGACTCTGTCAGCCACAACTTCTGTTGTGTATCTGGTTTCACCGGTCTGAGTTTTGTAACTGCCGGTCTGAATTCTACCCTGTACCGCAACCTGACGGCCCTTGTCCAGATATCGTTCACAGTTTTCAGCCTGTTTACCGAAAACAACGATATTGATGAAGTCCGCAGTTCTTTCCTGATCCTTGGAGAACGGACGATCCACAGCCAGAGAGAATCTTGCAATGGCGGTCTGGTTTCCGGAGTTGGAATAACGCAGTTCAGGTTTTCTTGTTAATCTTCCGATTAAAATTACAGAATTCATAATTTCACCAAATCCTAATTACTTTTCATCCTTGTTGATGATCATGTGACGGATTACATTGTCAGAGATCTTCATTCTTCTGTCTAATTCGTGCGGAAGCTCAGGCTTTGCAGCAAATTCTACTACAACGTAGTAACCTTCGTTCATCTTCTGGATGGGATAAGCTAACTTCTTCATGCCCCAAACATCTACCTTAGCAACTTCGCCGCCGTCGTGTTCGATGATACCCTTAACGGTTTCGATAACAGCTTCCTTCTGTGCTTCTTCCAGTGTAGACTTGATGATGAACATTACCTCGTAATTATTCATTCTTTTCACCTCCCTATGGACTAAATGGCTTCGGCCCTACTGCCGAAGCAGAGAGCACTGTCTGCGGAAATCTACTATCCGCAAATCAAATGCCTTATAATTATATCACGCCCTCAGAAAATTGCAAGCGTTTTTTATTGAAATTCCAATATTTTTCCCACTTTTTTCTTCACCACAAGGTCTGGTGGTTACACCCATCGCAACCCCTTGGGATAGTGGTTCTTGGCCGAACCGCCGCTGATCTTGGTCCAACCCAGAGGATAGCCTCCGTAAGTCACCAGATTCCATCCGTCCTGCGGCAGCCGTTCCGCTTCCGCTCCACTCACGTCCAGCGCCTCCCCTTTCAGGTAGCGCACAGCCTGATCCTCTGCACCGGTGGTCTTCCCTTCCGCATTCACCTCCAGGCATCGACCCTTCAGCGCCAAATCGTCGATCATGGCCGGCGTGATTGCCAGGGCCAGGGCGTGGGACGGTTCGAAGCGTCCTTTCTTTATGGTTCCCAGATGCAGGCCCGCACGCATCACCGTCAGGCCCGACAGGTCGGGACAATCCCCATGGAGTGCGTAGAGCTGTTCTCCGAATAAAGTGAAATTCCAACCCTCTCCGGAGATCCTGTCCAAAGGACCCCGATCAGCTGCTGCGTAGTTGTCGCCCGCCGTTCCGGTTCCTTCTCCAAAGAATTCCTCTGCAAACTCCCGCCATTCTGCAGGCGCCTTCTTCAGGATCTGGTTTCCGAAACCCTTATGAGCACCCTTTTGCTTTTTCCCTTTCTTCGGCGGCTTGGCAGCCCCTACCCAGGTTTTTTCCCGTTCCTCTTCGTCGAACTCTTCTTCCGCTTTTCGGAAGACTGCCATAAAGTGACCTTCGCCCTTGATCTTCTGCGGCCACAGACGGGTTCCCAGCCGGATGGCTTCCCGTTCCTCTCCGCTCAGTTCCACTGCTTCACAGCCAAAATCTTCAGCGATCCATTCCGGATGGCCGTGATCAAAGAGTGGCTCTTGGACGTTGGGGTCTGTCGGGAGCACTTCCACGTCAGGATAGTTTCGCAGGACCCACAGGACCACAGCTTCGTTTTCTTCCGGAGCAAAGGTACAGGTGGAGTACACCAGTGTTCCTCCGGGAGCCAGCATGGCGAAGGCGTCGGTGAGGATATCCTTCTGACGCTGGCCGCACATGGTCACATTGTCCGGGCTCCACTGGCCGATGGTATCTTCGTCCTTTCGGAACATCCCCTCGCCAGAGCAGGGAGCATCCACCACGATCACATCGAAACAGCCCGGGAATCGTTCGCTCAGCTCTTCCGGTGCATGGTTCACCACGATACCGTTGGTCAGGCCCATGCGCTCCATATTCTGGGACAGGATCTTCGCACGGCCGGGAACGATCTCGTTGCTGATCAGGAAACCCTTTCCTCCCAGAAGGGCAGCCAGCTGGCTGGACTTTCCACCGGGAGCAGCGCAAAGGTCCAATACCCGCAGCGGCTCTTCCGGCGCTTCTTCCAGGTGACGACGGATTGCCCTTCCGGCAGCCTCCGCCACCGCCATGGCGCTGGGTTCCTGAATATAATATAGTCCCGCTTCGTGGAGAGGATGCTTTCCGGGTCGTAATCCCCGTTCCATCTCCTTTACAGCGTCATAATAAAATCCACTTTCACACCAGGGGATCGATTCCAAAGAAAAAGGCTGGACCTGTTGAAAGTTATCCACAGAAGTTTTCAACAGGTTCGCCCGTAATCCACTGTATCGCTCCCTGTGGAAACTTTGTTCGAAGGCGGCGAACTCATCGCCCAGCATCGCCTCCATCCGTTGCAAAAACTGGCTTGGAAGGTTCATGCTCCTTCCTCCTTTCCACAAGTTATCAAAAGGTTTTCCACAATTCTATCCACATTATCCACAGGTTATCCACAAGTTATCCACATTTTGTCCACTTGTGGATTGTTTGTGGATAACTTGTGGACTTTTTCGAATTTATTGGGGAAAACTTGCTATTTTATCCACAGGTTCTGGGGATAAATCCCCTGTTCCTTCATTTCCTTCAGCGCGTTGACCACGTTGTCACGGTCTTCGCGATAGGTGACACCGTGCCACTTATCCGTTGATTTCAACACATTTACGGTGGCTTTTCCTGCGCGGATCAGATCGTCTGCCACGAAGGGTAAGAAGTATTCGCCCTTCTGTGGATTATTTTCCAGAGCTTTTTCCAGGAAGCTGGGGAATTCTTTTTCCAGTTCCACCATCATGCTGTGAGTGAAGCCCCACAGATTCATGGAAACGATGGTTCCTTCTTCCAGATCAGTCCAGGTTTCTCCGTCGTTTTCAGTAAACTGGATCACGCCGTCGTTTCGCTGGATCTTGGTTCGTTCCACGATGTTCTGTAACATGCCCTGTTCGTCCACGGAGCATACACCGCGGGCTACGGAACCGTTTTCGGTCAAAGTGTTTTCGATCTGATAGCCCACCATGCAGAAACGATACTGTTCACCGTCTTCTGCCTGGGACAGGAAATCATAGATATGCTGGAAGGCCTGACGGCCGTAGAAGTCGTCTGCGTTGATCACTGCGAAGGGACCATCGATGGTGTGACGGCCTGCCAGTACGGCATGGCCGGTTCCCCAGGGCTTTACACGGCCTTCCGGTACAGAAAAGCCTTCCGGAAGATCGGTCAGTTCCTGGAATACATATTCGATGTCCAGTTTGTTCGCTGCTTTGTTATCCATCAGCGCGCGGAAGTCTTCTTCCATTTCACGCTTGATGACAAAGACTACTTTTTCAAAACCAGCTTTCCAGGCATCGTACAGAGAGAAGTCGATGATCAGTTCTCCGTTGGGACCTACCGGGTCCATCTGCTTCAGACCGCCGTAACGGCTTCCCATGCCTGCAGCCATGATCAGTAATACAGGTTTCTTCATATTAGTTTCCTCCTCCGGCTTTTTCCTCAGCCTGCAATTCCATCAGTTTTGTACGGACGATGTCTTCCACCACCGCAGCGATGTTGGACGCTTCCTTGCGGTCCATATCCTTGGTATAGATCGGCGGATGAATATAAACATTCACTTCCGCTCCTGTAACTACCTTATGTTCTTCAAAGCACTTGTAAGAGCCGCTGATGGTCACCGGAACGATGGGCGCTCCCGGCTTGGTGGCCAGTCGGAGACTTCCCTTCTTGAATTCCGCCATATCCGGGCCCTGACTTCTGGTCCCTTCCGGGAAGATGGCCATGGAGAAGCCCAGTTCCAGATGTTCGATGGCGGTTTCGATGGCTCTCAAAGAGGCTCTGGCATCGTTTCTCTTAATGTAGACGCTGCGCACGTCGGTGATCAGTCGATTGAAGACCGGAACTTTCGACAGTTCTTCCTTTGCCACACAGCCAAACTGGCGGTGCTTCATGACCTGGGTCAGAATGGGGATGTCCGCATAGCCCTGGTGATTGGCAACCACAACGCAGGGTTCTTCCGGAATGTTTTCACGGCCAACGATGTTGATCTTCGCCCCGGCATGTTCGATGATGCTGGTTCCCCAGGTATCCTGCAGCCAACCGATCTCTTCCCGTTCCAGATCGTACTGGCCATTGGCTCTGTACGCCTGGATCTTTTTCTGACTGGCGCGGATCTTCCGCACATCCCAGTAGGCGAAGGCCGCAAATCCTATATTTTTCAAAAGAGCGCTCAATTTCATTTCGCTTCCTCCTTTTCTTTACGAAATAACGTAATTCCAGACCGAAGGCATCTCCTGTCTGACATTTTATTTTACCACAAAATGCAATTCAAGAAAAGCGACTTGTCAACAACCGTTGAAAAAGCTACAATAAAGCCATACTACTGTATAGATTTGCACTGGGTTTTCCCGGAAAGGATAGGTTTATGAAATCCACCCGTACCTTCCCCCTTTGGCTGGTTCAATTTGTGATTTTCCTGGCTCTCTTTGGTCTGATCACCTTCTCTGTGATCCAGGAGCTTCCCTGGGTTATTTCTTTCGATCAGTCCATACAACAATTCGCATTTTCTCTGCGCTGTGACGCTCTCACCGCCATCGTGAACCCGCTGACCTACAGCGGCAACTGGCAAGGTGTCACCGTCATCTGTGCGCTTCTTCTGATCATCCCCAAAACGCGGAAATGGTTCGGCCTTCCTCTCACCGGAAGCGCTCTGCTTTCCATTGGCTGCTATCAGCCTCTGAAGTACCAGATCGAACGAATTCGCCCCGATGCAGCGCTCCATCTGGTGGAACAGGATGGCTTCAGCTATCCCAGCGGTCATACCCTCACCTCTCTCCTGGTCTGGGGAACCTTGATCCTGCTCCTGCTCCATTATCACCGCACAGCTTACCGCAGTTCCCTCACATCCTACCAGCTGGGACCGGCAGCCCGCTTCCGCGGTTCTGTCCTCCATCGTCCTTCTCCCGGCGACGGTTTGACTGTGGTTCTCTGTGTATTTTTCGCCGTGTATCTGACCATCATGGGCCTCTCCCGGATCTACGTAGGCGTTCACTGGCCCACCGATGTTCTGGGATCCTGGTGTTTGGGTCTGGCGCTTTTAGCCCCCATCTCGAAACTGATCCAACGGCTGTAATCCTCAACGGACAGCTTTGATTGATTGCACAAAAAATCCCGATCCATACGGATCGGGATTTTCTTTTTCATTTACAGAACCTTGCTCAGGAAGTCCTTGGTTCTGGGATTCTTCGGATGATCGAAGACTTCTTCCGGAGTACCGCTTTCCATGATGATCCCTTCATCCATGAAGAGGACACGGTCGGAAACTTCTCTTGCGAAGCCCATTTCGTGGGTTACGATGACACAGGTCATACCGGTCTTGGTCAGTTCCTTGATTACAGCCAGTACTTCGCCTACCATTTCCGGGTCCAGCGCAGAGGTGGGTTCGTCGAAGAGCATTACATCCGGATTCATAGCCAGGGCACGAACGATGGCCAGACGCTGTTTCTGTCCGCCGGACAGACGTCTGGGATATTCCTTGGCCTTATCCGCCAAACCGACGCGGGCCAGCAGTTCCATAGCCTGGATATCTGCTTCCTTCTGGGGAACTTTCTTCACCAGAGTGGGAGCCAAAGTGATGTTTTCCTTTACAGTAATATGAGGGAATACGTTGAAGTGCTGGAATACCATCCCCATTTTCTGACGGTGAACATTGATGTCGATCTTTTCGTCAGTGATGTCGGTACCGTCGAAGATGATGTGTCCTTCTTCCGGAGTTTCCAGCAGGTTCAGGCATCTCAGGAAGGTGCTCTTACCACTTCCGGAAGGACCGATCACAGAGACAACTTCCCCTTTTTTGATATGTTCATTGACGCCTTTCAGTACGTGAAGGTCGCCGAAGCTTTTATGTAAATCTACTACTTTAATCACCGCTCTGTAATCTCCTTTCGAATGCTGCAATCGCCTTGGATAAGGTGAAGTTCAGGAAGAAATAAATCGCTGCTACAATGATCAGCGGCTCAATGGTCAGATACAGTGCCGCGGTCATGGTCTTGTAGGTGGTCATCAGTTCCCCTACGAAGAAGGTACAAGCGATGGAAGTTTCCTTGATTACGGTAACGAATTCATTGCAAAGCGCCGGCAATACGTTCTTGGTAGCCTGAGGGATGATGATCTTGATCATGGTCTGACGCTGATTCATACCCAAGCTTCTGGCCGCCTCGGTCTGGCCTTTGTCCACGGCCTGGATCCCTGCACGGATGATCTCAGCTACATAAGCCACACTGTTAACGATACAAGCGATGGTGATACTGATAAAAGCACTGTCCAGCTGAGGGATCAGTTTCGGAAGACCGAAGTAGAAGAAGTACAGCTGTACCAGCATCGGTGTTCCTCGAATGACTTCGATGTAAGCGGTCATCAGCATGGCCAGAGGCTTTACCTTACCCACTTTCCAGTTGGACATACGCAAAATAGCAAACAGCGATCCGATGACGGAGCTGCAGAGTACTGTGATCGCTGAAAGCAGAAGGGTCATCCCCGCCCCTTTCAGAAACAGAAACCAATATTGCGAGAGTAACTTGATGATGGTTTCTAACATTTGAAATAACCTCCAGTGATTGATTTGGTTTGACTTCTTTAGTATATACCTGGTCTATACCAAAAGCAAGCATATTTATGCGTTTTGCAAAATATTTTTTGAATATTATGCATGATTATCGGGTTATTTCATGTATATTTTTGAATTTATGCACGGTTTTTTCCGCGGCGTTCCATCTCCCGCTTCAGCATCGCTTCATTGTCGCTGCTTCCCCGGTCAAAGAACGCGTTCTTGGAAGTCACCGAAAGCGGGATCCCCACAGCGTCGCTGACCTCCTTCGGAAGTAAGCCGATTTCCATGGCAACCCGTCCCGCGGAATATAAAACACGGTTATCGATGCGGTCATCGGCAGCCACAGATACCGCCGATCCCACGGCAATCCCCAAGTCGATGATATTGTGGGCGCAGCGGCTGCCAGCTTTCATGCAGGCGCCGCAGCTTTCGTGACCGCAGTAGCCGCAGTCTCTCAGACCCAGAGGCTGACCGATCATTCCCAGGATCACCACGCAGCGTGCGAAATCCAGATTGTCTCCATCGCGGGAAATAAAGTCATAGCCCCACTTGGCTCCGTACTGGCGCATGGCTTCCGCCAGCTTCGCCTTCTCTTCGCCGTCGATGATGGCACAGTATAAGTGATCCGTCCCCGAGGCCTTGGGTGCCGTTCTGGCAGCCGCCGCCATGCGGTCGGCGGTACGCATAATGGCGCGGTCCTCTGCATCGTAACAGTTGTAAATCATAGTTCCTCCTTTGAAAAACCCCGCCGAAGGCGGGGTTGCCGCGGGCCGTGGCCCTACTTATGATACGCTTCGTTGCGGTTGATTTTGAAGGCGCGGTAGACCTGTTCCAGCAGGATCACCCGCATCATCTGATGGGGGAAGGTCATAGCGCTGAAGGACAGCTTGAAATCTGCCCGGGCCAAAAGCTTCTGGGAAAGTCCCAGAGAGCCGCCGATGACGAAGACCACATCGCTGGAACCCTGAACGCCCAACTGATCGATCTTCTGCGCCAGCTGCTCCGAAGATAAGCCCTTTCCCTTCACATCCAGAGCAATCACATAGCTGGTATTGCGGATGTGCTTCAAGAGGTTTTCCCCTTCCGCTTCGATGACCGCCTGCTCCTGGGCCGGAGAGGCGTTGTCAGGAAGTCGTTCTTCCTTCAGTTCCTGGATGGTCAAACTGCAGAACCGGGACAGCCGCTTACTGTATTCCGCAATGGCGTCGGTCCAGTATTTTTCCTTTAATTTTCCGATACATAATACCGTAATATTCATTGTTTATTCCTTTATATATTGCTTCCTGTCATCAGCATGACGTCAGCCACATGTTTGGTCTTATCGCGATAGTAGGTGACTTCGATGGTGTCGCCGGGACGATATTTCACCAGCTGGGCATTCAGCGAATTCATTCCTGTGATGGTGGTTCCATTGATTTCTGTAATGACATCGTAGGTCTTCAGACCCGCTTCTTCCGCACCCATGCCGGGAGTGACTTCTGCTACCAGAACACCGCTCTTCACACCGAAGTCCTGGTTGGGATAGCTGCCCAGATAGGTGGACAGGTCCAAGCCGCTGATTCCGATATAGGCTTTGGTGAACTCACCCTTGCTCTGGATCTCTTCCACGATGGGCATAGCTGTGTTGATGGGAATGGCAAAGCCCAGTCCTTCTGCCGAAGTCATCTTGGCGCTGTTGATCCCGATGACCTGTCCCTTGGCATTTAACAGCGGGCCGCCGGAGTTTCCGGAGTTGATGGTAGCATCGGTCTGGATCAGATTTTCCATGGTAGTCTGCTTTGTCCCGTCGGTAACGGTGATGGTACGGTTCAGACCGCTGATCACACCTTGGGTGAAAGAGCGGCTGAATTCCATGCTCATGGGATTTCCAATGGCTCCGGCATATTGTCCGATGGCGATTTCATCGGAATCCCCCAGTTCCGCTGCCTGTAAATTGTCCGCTTCGATCTTGACTACCGCCAGATCCAGAGTACTGTCGTTCCACAGAACGGTACCGTTGATTTCACGGCCGTCAGTGAGGCTCACGGTCAGAGTTTTGGTCTGGCCGTCGTTGACCACGTGAGAATTGGTCAGGATATAACCGGATTCATCCACGATGAACCCTGTTCCGATCCCTCTCACCAGCTGGGTCTGACTTCCCCAGCCAAAGAATGTGGCTACCTGCTGCTCCGAAATGGTGCTGATCCCCACCACGGAAGGTTCCACTTTTTCGTAAATGGCTTCACCAACATCCAGCGTATCCACCGCCTCGATGGTCACATCTCCATTGCGGTAGATCACCGTAGGCATCAGATCCGGGAAATAGGTGGCCGCCAGATACACTGAGGCAACCCCGCCGCCGAATCCGGCGCCGGCAGCCAGAATAACCACCAGAATAATCGCCAAAAGCTGGCTTCTTCCCTTGTTTCTGTTATCTTCCATACGCATTTCCCCCTTATAACTCGCACATACCGCTGATTCCGTCCCGCAGGAGTGTGATCAGCTGCACTTCGTTTCCTATGTAATAGTCTGCATCTTCCAGAATGTTTTTAACCGTTTGATAGGCCATTTCCGGGAAATTATTTTCCCGGCTCAGGTGAGCCAGACAAACGAGGCGTTCCTTGGGACGTCGCTTCAGCAGTTCCACCAGACAGTTTCCTGCCGCTTCGTTGGACAGATGACCCACATCGCTGAGAACGCGCTGCTTCAAGAACCAGGGGTATTTCCCGATCCGCAGCATATCCACGTCATGGTTGGCTTCCAGGACCAGAAGATCCGCCTCTTCCGCTTCCCGAAGGATCTCTTCGGAATAGCAGCCCGTGTCGGTAACGATGGCAATCTGCTTTCCCTCATGGCGGAAGGCATAGCCCACCGGCTGCGCTGCGTCATGGGACAGAGCAAAGACCCGGACCTCCAGATCTCCGATGGTCAGGATTTCCCCTTCGCAGAGGATGTTTCTCTGTTCTTCCGAAACGGTATGTTCCATGTTGTCCCAGGTCCCCTGTGTGGCATGCACCTTCATCTGCGGAAGGCGTTTCGCCAGTGTAGAAACACTTTTTACGTGATCCACGTGTTCGTGGGTCAGAAGTAACCCGGTAAGGATCTCCTGAGTACCGGTCTCTTCCAGGCCGTTCTGGATCTTTTTCCCGCTGATCCCTGCGTCCACCACTACGGCAGTGGTATCCGTCCAGACCAGGTAGCTGTTTCCACTGCTTCCACTGGCCAGAGAACAAAATCGTAACTTCATAGTTTCCTCATTCTCATCCACGGCCCTATTTTCCATTCTTCCCTTATATTATTGTAAGGAACTGTGAAGACCGTGTGTCGGTTCGTTGTAATCTTTGCGATTTTTCTAATACTATCATAGCACGAAAGAATCGTCTGTGACAGAGAGAGTCCTTCCCCCGGTTACAGACGATTTCGTTATTCTTCGTATGCGGCAATGTGAATGCTGTTCCCGCCGTTGTATTCGATGCACCAGTAGGGAACGGCTGTGTCTTCACTGACTCCGCCATTTTCTGTATACCCTTCCAGCCAATACACCAAACGGATCTCTTCCACCGTTACCGGTGTTTCCTTCGTTTCTCGCTCCAGTGCTGTCATGAAGCGGATCAGAGCCTCACTGGCCGGGAGAACCCGCTTTCGGTTCTGACCCATTTCCAGAGGTTCCGCCCAGCTGGAAGAAAGGTCCGCAGGCTTTCCATCCCGGAAGATCACCTCCAGCTTGGAATTGTCCAGGTAATGACCCTCAAATTCCATTCCATAGCTGACTACATAGTCCCCGCTTTCCTCTCTGCAGCCTTCGCAGACGAAATAGTCCTGGTATAAGCCCATTCCCCGCAGAAGTTTCTCTGCCGCCTGGCAATATTCTTCCGCCGAAGCTGAAAGTCCCAGGTCGATGTGGGTCCCGTTGATTGCCGAGGTGATGGATTCCTCGCTGAGCGTCCGGTAACGGACGGTCAGGACCGGAAGACGCTCCGTTTTTTCAGGGATTTGGTCTTCCTCCACCAGGATCCCTTGTGACGAAAGCAGCAGGATCGTATTCTGTTTCAGTTCTTCCTGTTCAGCTCCGCTTCCACCGTTGACATTGCGATAAATCGCCATCCCCAGGATGAGGTTGGTGACCAGCAGTGCTGCGATCAGGATATTTTTCGCTTTGGACCAATCCATTGGTTCCCTCCTGCGTTGTTTGATTAATTTAAGGTGCGGCTGCCTAACATCTGGCCGCTGTTGATGTCGAAGAAAATCCTCAGATTGTTGTTTACCGTAACGATCCAGGCCGGAATCATGGTCTGCATTCCTTCCCCATCGGTTTTATCGATGCTGCGGAAATAGCCCAGACGCACATCCGTGATCCCTACGACCACTTCATCAAACCAGGCTTCCTTCGGAACCATAGACGCAGCTTCCGGATGGATCAGCCGATAGATAGCCTTGTAATTGGAAGCGATCACGTTGGCGGCATTGGTCTGAACGCTGATGTCCCGAACTTCGGGGAGATCATACTGGATCAGGTTTCTCTGATAATAGGTCAGCTGGCCGTTGATCACTTCCACCGCCAGAGGAACTCCCTGGTCATAGTAGATGGGAAGATCTCCTGCCATCAGACCGAATTCAAATCGATATCCCTTTTGTTTGTTCTGTTCCACAGCCTTTGCACGGGAGAGGAACAGAGAAATGGGCTGATCGTCGAAGGTACTCCAGGAACCGTGAGCGGCGATATATTCCAGCGCCGTTTCCAGAGCACCGTAGAAGGTGGTAGAGCCGGAGCCGGAATTGTTGGGCTCTTCTTTATATTCAAAGGAACCATCGGCATATGTGATGAAGGTCTTCTGACCGTATCCATACATATAAGTGACGTTCCCTTTCGTATCTGTCATACGACGGATGAAGTCGAAATTTTCTCCGAAGAAGGACTGCGCCAGTTTTTTAACGTCTTCTTCATCTCCACGCTGGCGTTCTGTTTCCCAGGTAAGAGCTCCATAGCCTACAGAAGCTTCCCAGGGGATCATGGTGGTATTTTCCACACCCATCACTTCGGAAATGGAATAATAGGAAGCATTGGCAGAAGAAGAAATCTCTTCGGCAATGGTACGCAGCTGGGTGTATTCCTTATCGGCAACCAAGCGGTAGTACTTCCCCTTCTGCTCCTGTACCAGGAACAAGCTCTCTGCCGATGCACTGGAGAATGCAATGGTGGATACGCCTTCCACTGTGTCAAAGCTCTGGCCACGGCTGATTTTATAGTAGTCACAGAATTGGGAGAACGGTACCTCATATCCCAGGTCAAACTGGACCGACGTATATCCGCTCATGGCGTCCAGATACTGTTCCTTGGTGATTTCTCCCACAAAGATGCTGGAGGCTCCGCCGAATTTCCGGATCTCTGTGATCCCTCTCTGCCACAGATCGCGCTTTCCGCTGTAGACCTTGACATAGACCCCGTTCCCGGAGCTGGCATAAATGTTGTCAGGAACGATGACCTCTTCCAGAGGAATGGTTTCAAATTCCTCCTGTGAACCTACGATATCCGGTAACTGGAAGTTCTCCATGGGCTGGTTTTCCCAAAAAAAATATAAAAGTAGTATTGTCGTGAAAAACAATACTACTAATATAAAGTCTTTGATCTTTTCAATTCTTCTGTGCAGCTGATTCGATGCAACTTTGTTCATAGATCCTCACTTAGCCGAAAATGCTCTTCAGAAGGTTCTGAAGGAACTGGGAAATACCGGACTGGTTGGTTTCGAACAGGTCGGTCTTTTCCGCTTCACTGGCAACGCCTTTGACAACGACCAGATTTTCTGTACTGTACAGCGCCTTACCTTCCGCATCGATGGTGTCCACCTTGACCTTGTACAGGCCGGGAGTTACGTTGTTGAGCTGCTTGGTGTAGAAGCTCAGTGTATTGGTGGAGGTGAAGGTTTCGGGAACCATAACTTCTTCACTGACGAACTTGGTGGTCACGCCGGAAGCAGTTACGCTGGTGGTTGTCACCGCACCGTCCACAGACACGCTGGAAGAGGTAGCGGTGGTGGCAGCTTCCAAAGTCTCGATGTTATTCACATCCACGGACTTCAGTTCTTCGCCAACCAGCTGTTTTTCCTCGAAGACCGATACCTTGATGGTTTCAGGCTTGGTTATCTTGATCGAAATCAGAAGGCTGTCGGAATTCACTACGCTTTCCACGGCAGGGCTGACAATGGTCACAGCCGGGTCAGATGCAGCAGACGCAAACACGGTACTGAACATCATCATCACGACTAACATAATAGCAATGAATTTACAGCGTTTCATAGTGATTCCTCCTTTCTTCTCATTCTGGCAATTTCCATTTTCTGCATAGAAAATCGATATGATCTCCCATACTATGCTCTATAGTATAAACTACCATTGTTACAAACGTATTACGGCAGATTTAAGAGACCTTTACAAAAGCTGGTTTTTGTCCCGAATCTCGTCCATTGCAATGTTTGCAAGCTTATCGGCACGGTTGTTCATGGTGGTCACATACAGGAAATCCTGCTTCGTAAAGTCATTTCCGTTCCACTCCAAAAATTTCTTGAAATGGCCTTCCACATTGGTGGAAGGATGATCCAGATTCACGTGACCCTTGACCCGGTAGAAGGATACCTGGTGTTTTTTCACCTCGTCCAGCAGGGCCATCCACAGATCCTTGTTTTCCACATCGGTTTTCTGGGAGGTCTTCCAGCCGTTTTTCTGCCAGTTCACATACCACTTCTTTCGGAAGCAGTCCATCAAATAGGAACTGTCGGAATACACGTGGATCACCAGACCCTCTCTCTTCATGGCCTTCAGTGCACTGAGCAGAGCCATCATTTCCATGCGGTTGTTGGTGGTGTTGATCTCTCCGCCGTACAGTTCTTTTTTATGCTCACCATATTCCAGAACAGCTCCCCAACCGCCGATGTTGGTCTCGTTCTGGTTTCCGGAGCAGGCTCCATCCGTATACAAATTAACGATCGTCATATAGCTCTCCTATAAGAATTCCACCAGCATGGCAGTCATGTCATCCTCCGGCGCAAACCCGGAAAATTCCACGACGCGGGCCTGTAAGGCTGCCAGCAATCGCTGGGGACTCTTGATGTCCTGGGAGTCCCAGATACGCAGGATCCCCTCCAGACCGAATTCCTCGCCCTGAACATTGGCTGCCTCGGTGATTCCGTCGGTGTAGATCAGAAGTCGCTGGCCGGGACGCATCGTCATGGTCACCGTTTCATGTTCCGCGCTGCTGAATAAACTGCAGATGGGCATTCCGTAAACTTCCACTTCTTCCAAACGGCCATCTTCATCTTCCAGCAGAGGAAGACAGTTGTGACCGCCATTGATCAGAGTCAGTTCTCTGGTCCTTTTATTGTAGATCCCCGCCAGAATGGTCACATATAACTCATGACCGGCATGAAGATCGTTCATCCCCTGTAAAATACCGTCCACCAGCTCCTGAGGATCGCCAGCGCGGTCCTTCATTCCGCGCACCACCTGGTGCAGGAAAATGGTCAGTAAAGAAGATCGCACTCCGTGACCGGCAACGTCCGATACGTAGAACAGAACTCTGTCCTGGTCGATTTTCACCACGTCAAAGAAGTCGCCGCCCAGGCTTTCCGCCGGTCGATAGATGGCAGCCACGTCCACGCTGTCGAAGTACTGGCCGTCTCTGGGCAGAGCGTTATACTGGATCTGCTTGGCGAACTCGATGTCCTCCGTAATGCGGTCGAAATGACGACGGTTGGCTTCTTCCAGCTTCTTCTGCTTCGTAATGTCCACGAAGAATTCCACGGAATACTTGGGGGAATTCTCCAGCTGTACGGAAGACGCGATCAATCGATACCACTTGTCGCCCATGGCCATTTCCTTGGATTCCGTATCACCGGTCTCTCTGGCCAGCATCGTAACACAGTGCGCACAGTTTTCGCACTGTCCAATCATTTCGTAGCAGTTGTGGCCGCAGAAGTTCCCAAACTCTCGCTTCATCTTTTCGTTCATATACAGGATGTGTCGTTCCTCGTCCATCACGCGGACCATGGCATCCATTCTGTCGATCACCGCTGTGGTCAACAGCTCTTTGTTCAATAAACTTTCCATATCTTATCCCTTTTTGTGTTTCCTTTGCGAAGTTCCCTTTCTTCTTCGCTTCCCAACCCCAGCGGAGCAGCTCCGCTCTCTGCACGTTATTCTTCCCACATTTCTGCGATATCATTTTCGTACAGAACAACAATTACATACATAGTTAGAATACCATAATTTTCCCCATTCCGAAAGTCCCTTTGCGCAAAAAAGCAACCCGCGCCTGCGGCGCGGGTTTTCAAAGATCCGAAGTTCCATTCGTTCTATTGAAATATTTCCAGCCCAATCGTGGAAGTTCTTCCCTTGTAAGTAAGGATGATTTTTGCTTTTCCCGGCTGTTTCCCTGTAATCTGTAATTTTCCGTTGGGCAGCTTCGTACATTCAAAGATCGTCGGATCTGTACTGATAACGGTATAATCCGAAACCACCTTGTAACCATCGAAAATCAGGCTGGCTTCGGTCACCACATCAAAATTATTCATCGATCCCATGGGACTTCGGAAGTTGCCGTCTTCCTGGATAGCAAATCCACCTGATACCAATGCCATAGTCAGATCGAACTTTTCATTCTTATACTGTTCTTTCATATCCTCATAGGTATCGTATTTTGTATGTGTGGCCGGAATATCCAGTTCCTCGGTGTTCCACATGGGAATGTCGATGGTCACATCTTTGAATGTCACCGAATAGTTATTCGCCGGATAGAGGACTTTGACTTTCTCTTCATAGCCTTTGGGGAACGTCATTTCCGCAGTATCTTTCCCGAATACGGACGGCGGATTTACAGTAACGTCCTGAATGGCTACCAGAATCGCGATCTCATCTCTGGGATAATCGTCCGTAGGCATGACATCATAATAATCTTCCAGCTGATCCACCACGGTCACCGTTCCCGCTGGATCCATTTTCCCAGGTAAGTAATTCGTCACGTCAAAGATGTAGTATTTTCCCTCATGCAGCAGATAGTTGATGGTATGGTTTCCGCCGCCGACCCAGCGGACGATCCCCATTTCCTCGTAATCTTCCTTCAGAAGGAATAACGCAAAATTCGCACAGCCGCCGCAGCAGCATCCATAATTCTGCAATACCTGCTCATGACCCGGTGCATCAAAGCCCCAGCGATTATCCCTCTCTCCATACCATGGAGTATATACATCGGGCTCATAGTCTCTGAAGTTCGCCGCCACCATGTACTGCCACAAATCGCCTACGGTTTTTACCGCAGCCTGGATCACTTCCGGATCCTGTCCCACCAGAGCGTAAGCCTGATCGTAAGTCAATGTGGTGTTACCAATGGCCTCCGGAAGGTTGAAGGAATTCACATCGATGTTCTTTGCTCCCTTCTCCCAATTTTCCGCAGCCATCAGATTGTACAGTTTTCTCATGAGCATCACATTGGAACCCTTTAGCTTCGTGGACAGCGCTTTCTCAGAAATCAACACCACATCCCCGCGGGTAAAGGCCGTTGTGGATGCATCATAACGTCCATCGGTCAGGCCGATGTCATCGGACAGCTCCCAGGCTTTGTTCCACTGGAAATCCGGTCCCACTTTATATCCCAGAACCTTCAGTACAAAGGTCAGATACTGGGAAACCGTGATGGGGTCATTTCCACCAAAGGTGGTTTTCGATGTCCCGGAAGTCAATCCATTGGCATACGCATATCCCACGAAAGGCTTCGCCCAGGCAGCTACGTCAGTAAACGGTGTGGTCCAGGTCTTCGCCATGGCTTCTTCCTTTTTTCCCAGCAAGGTCACCAACATGGTAATCGCTTCATTTCTTGTAGGTGCACGATCCAGATCGTAAATGGGCTTCCCATTGGTATCGGTTCCCGTTCCGCTGAACAGTCCCAGATCGTACAAGGTATCTGCCGCAGCAGTCTTCTCTGCACTTGCTCCAAAGGCCGTAACGGGAATCACGCCCAGCATCAGAATCATAGTCAATAATAATGATAGTATACGTTTCATACTGTCACCTCCAAATATATCTTCAGTATACTCTTGCCGATCCCGGACATCAAGCGCTTCCCCCACAAATCCCCATT
>JAFOGM010000044.1 GCA_017386805.1 Bacillota bacterium | reverse complement strand
CTTATGCACTGGCAAAGACCGCTGGACTGATTCAGACGGAAGTTCCTCTTCGACGCTTTTCCAGAGGCGACATGGCGGACATTTCGTTTTATGCCCTGAATTCTGATATTGTAGCTGTAAAAGAAATCATTTTGACGGAAAGTGCTGTTACGATTCCCATGCCGGAAGCGAAGCCGGATCCGGAGGCAAAGCCTATGCCGGATTCCGTTACAGATCTTCCCATCGAGTTACCGGAGCTTGTTACCGAAGAAGCCATTACCACAAAGCCAGGTTTTGAAGCCATTCAATTGAAGAAATTGAAGGATCAGCTGGTGGAAAAGAATATTTTCACTGTGGAAGAGTACGAAGCTTCCATGGCGGATTACGGTGTTGGTCCGAAGCAGAAAAAGACCGTGTATCTGACCTTTGATGACGGTCCTTCCAACAAGGTGACACCGCGGATCCTGAATACTTTGAGAGACAATGGGGTTCCTGCTACCTTCTTTGTTCTGGGATCTCAGGTGGATCGAAATCCGGACATCGTGAGAAGGGCATATCAGGAAGGACACAAAATCGCCAACCACGGATATTCTCACAATTACTCCCACATGTACAAGAATACCACCAATCTGATGAACGATCTGAACAGCGGTAACGCTGCCATCGATCGGGCTCTGGGATTTGCTTATGGAAACAAGGTCTTCCGTTTCCCCGGAGGTTCCCATCAGAAGAGTGCGGCTTTGAAAAATGCAGTTACAGGTGCAGGGCATAAGTATTATGACTGGACCAGCAGTGGACAGGATTCCATCAGTGCGTCCGGTTCTTCTGCGAAATTTATTCTGGACTCCACTATCAACACGATCTGGGGTGACAGAAACAACGTGATCGTTCTTCTGCACGATACCAATGCTAAGGGTACCCCAGCAGATGCGCTTCCGGGAATCATCAAGTATTTCCGGGATCACGGATATGAATTTAAGACATTATAGATAGATAAAGGATAAGTATGGGTGATGTAACCTTAGTGATGCTGGAACAATGGCATCAAAATGAAGAATATGAGAAGGTAGTACAGGCACTGGAAGAAATGATCCCGGAGGATATGACAGATAACCTCTACGGGCAGTTGGCCAGAGCTTTGAGCTACCTGCAGCGATATGATGAGGCCCTGGATGCGTTGGACCACGTCAGCGAAGAAGGCCGTGACGACACCTGGTGGTACCGTCGGGGCTACGCATTGTTCTATCTGGAACAGTATGAAGAAGCCCGACGTGCCCTGGAAACTGTGGTAAAGATCAATCCGGACGATGTGGAAGCTGCGGAATTTGCGGAAGACTGTGCGGAAATGATGCTTCGTCAGAAAAACAAAGTACCATTCCGTCTTCGCGTGGAAGCTTTCTGGGAAGAATTCGAAGCCAGAGAAGCAGAACTCCGTGAATTGATGGATCAGGAACGCATTGAAGAAGCTGTGGAACTGGCAGATAAACTGTTGAGTTATGCCTTCCATGATGCTTTCTTTGAACTGGGAAAGAGCGAAGAACGATATGAATTGGTCCTCACAGCAGAAGGGCAGAGACACCGTTTATTCCTTTTGAATTATTGGTGGGAGCATGCACCGGAAGCTTTATTGGAACGTTGGGACTTCCATGTGGGTCGCTTACGTGCCAAAAATATGAAGCAGTGGAAACTGCAGATGTTCGGCCTGGAGATCCCTGCAAGTGAAATCCAGGTTTGGCCGGAAATGATCGACGAAAAGATGGATGTGATCCTGTACAGCCCTGTTTTAGCGCCCTTGGTGAGCGGTATGGGCGATGAGGCTCAGCGCAACGAAGACAAGGCTTACAATGCGGCCGAGATCCTTTTGGATGAGGCTTTAGGGGAACGGGTGGCAATCAACACCGTGGGCGGACTGGAAGTTCTCAGCCAGCCTTTGGATGAGCCCTCTATGCCTCTGGAGGCTTTGTTTGACTATGTGAAGGTGAATTGCATTGATTGGAATGCAGATCCCTGCGATGGGTATATGACCTATCGGGCAACCCCCATCGAAGGGTGGCGCCTTCGTGAGGACGTGGTTGCCGGGAGCAGCTGCGTGAACCGGCTGGTCAACGAATACTATGCCGACCAGAGAGAAATCTTCACAGAAGCGTTGGAAGATGGGGCGATTTTTGGCTTCCTGTTCTTCAATCAGGATAAGGTGGACCCCTTGAGTGGGGTGACCTGCAGAGCTCGGATCGAGGAAGCTTTGGAAGAGCGAGGCGAAGAATTCTGTCGTATCATCGGCGGAGCTTCCGGGACATACTACAACTACATCGATGTAGTGGTGTATGATCAGATCGAATTCCT
>JAFOGM010000043.1 GCA_017386805.1 Bacillota bacterium | reverse complement strand
GGATGAACGTGTAAAGCAGATGGAAACCATCTTAGTGAATAAAGGAATTTTTAAATAGCAGAAAGGGATATTGTAATGAAATTGATCAATGAAAAAGGTAAGCTGTTCGGGATCATCAATGTGGTGGACCTGATCATCGTCGTAATGGTTATCGCTATGGTAGGTGCTGTGGCAACCATGGTTCTGGGCGACCAGGTAACTCAGGCCGTATCTCCCCAGGTGGAAGCAACCGCTGAAATCGAAATCATCGGTGCGGCTCCCAGACTGTACAACGAAGTACTGCGTCAGGAACTGGTAGGAGAAAAGATGGTATCCGGAAATACCTATCTGGACGCAACCGTGGAAGACGTTTGGTTTGAAGATTATGTGACTCAGGCTGTTACTGACAATGGTACCATCGTGGATGCCAAGGACCCCACCAAGAAGAACGTTGTATTCAAGATGAAGTTCAACACTGCAAAGGACACTGCCAGCCCCAAGGTGGGAAGCCAGGAAGTTCGTGCGGGACGTACCTTCATCGTTAAGACTCAGACCTTCGAATGTTCCGGTACCATCCGTTACGTTGAAATCGGCGAATAAGCGGAGGCGTATCTATGAATATACTGGAAAACAGCCGGGTTTACCGGTTCCTGGCCTCGATATGGCTGACGCTGTATCACAGCTGGGATCACAGCCTTCTGGGAACCACCGCCCGAAAGCTGAGTGAAAGCTGCGACAAGTCGCTTTCCGCCCGCCTGTGGAACGGTTTCTGCTCCGTGGAAAACCCTGGCCCCCAATCGGCCTGGGCCCGCCTGTGGACAAAGATCCGCAGCTTCTGGGAGTACATGGGAGAGATCCTGTCCCACAGTCTGTTCTATAAAATTGTCCTCTGGTTCCGGGATTTGTATCTGAAGGTAACCAAAAACAGCGTTGTATTCGGCTGGATCAACAAGCTGTCCTTACATCAGTGGATTTTAGTGGCTTTTGCTGCGTACTTACCGCTGGAATACATCATCCGTGATATTTTAGGGATCGGAATCCTGGCCTCCGTTTGGGAAGAAGCCTTCATCTGCGGTTCCTTCCTGCTGATCCTGTGGCGCGTAGGCCTGAAGCAGACCAGAGCCATCGACCGTTCCACTCCCGTGGGTGTTCTCATCCTGCTCTTTGTGGCAGTAGGCTTCCTGCTGATGTCCCTGGTGAGACCCTTCCCGTCCATCGCCTTTGCCGGTCTGAGAGCCCAGGTGATGTACATGGTATGGTTCTTCCTGATCCTTCGACTGATTGAAGACGACAAGGACTTTAAAGTGTTATATGCAGCCTTTGCTGCTGTGGTATTCATCCTGTCTCTGCACGGGATCTATCAGTTCATCGTGGCCGTTCCCATTCCGTCCAGTTGGGTCAGCCAGACCGAAGCCGGCGTTCGTACCCGCGTCTTCTCTCTGACCGGAAGCCCCAACATCTTCGGCTCTCTGTTGGTGATGGGAGCGCCTTTAGTGGCTTCCCTGATGTATTACTGCAAGAAGCCGCTGTATAAGGTCCTGGCCCTGATGGGTACCGGCATCATGTGTGTCTGCCTGCTGTTCACCTTCTCCAAGGGTGCATGGCTGGGCATCATGCTGGCAATCATCCTCTTCGCTCTGTTCCTGGACAAGCGCCTCTTCGGCGCCATGGGTGCGGCAATCGCTGTGATTCTGACAGCGGTTCCTTCGGTAACCAACCGTATCACCTATCTGTTCACTTCGGACTATCGTCAGGCTTCTGCTGTGGGCGGAAGAACTCTGCGTTGGGAAACCGGTCTGAACCTGCTCCATGAAAACAATCCCTGGCTGGGCTTTGGTCTGGGTCGTTTCGGCGGAGCGGTTGCCATGAACAATCAGGTTCTGGACAAGACCGAGGAATTCAGCTACTTCTACATGGACAACTACTACCTGAAGACTCTGGTGGAAATGGGCTACATCGGCCTGATCTTCTTCGTGATCCTTCTGGTGGGTCTGGCTATCTGGGGGATCCGCGCGATCTACCAGAGCGACGACCGTTACGTGTCTGGTAAGGGCCGTGGTCCGGCGGATCGTACTGTGGATCCGCTGTTCCGCAACGAAGGAAATATGAAGCCCCTGACCGTGGGTATTTTCTCCGGTCTCATGGGCGTGTTACTGCATTGTTACTTCGAAAATATCTTCGAAGAACCGTATATGATGGCCTATTTCTGGGGTCTGGCGGCAGCTGTGATGTACGCCGGTTTCTTCCGGAAACGGGAAAATTCTTAAAATGAAGGAGAACAATATGAACGAATGGACTTTATCACCGGAAGAAATCAAACGTGTAAAGGGTCTGGGCTGTTTACAGGATAAGACTCGTCCCAACACCTTCAACGTTCGTGTGATCACCAGAAACGGAAAGCTGACTGCTGCGGAACACCGCGCAGTGATCGAAGCATCCGAACGCTTCGGTCTCGGCGAAGTGGCTATGACCACCCGTCTGACTCTGGAAATCCAGGGGGTTCCCTATGAAAACATTCAGCCCATGATCGACTTTTTAGCGGAACATGGACTGCAGACCGGCGGTACCGGTGCAAAGGTGCGCCCCATCGTGGCATGTAAGGGTACCACCTGTCAGTACGGTCTTCTGGATAGCTTTGGCCTCAGTGAAAAACTCCACGAACTGTTCTACGTGGGCTATCACGGAGTGACCTTACCGCACAAGTTCAAGATCGCTGTAGGCGGCTGCCCCAACAACTGCGTGAAGCCTGACCTGAACGACCTGGGTATCATCGGACAGAGAGTTCCCCAGGTGGATCTGGAAAAGTGCAGAGGCTGCGGAAAGTGTCAGGTGGAAGCTGGCTGTCCTGTGAAGGTGGCGAAGCTGGTGGACGGAAAGATCCAGATCGATCCGGACCAGTGCAACCATTGCGGCCGCTGCAAGGGAAAGTGCCCCTTCGGCGCTGTAGGTGACCACGTGGATGGTTACAAGGTGACCATCGGCGGACGCTGGGGTAAGAAAGTAGCTCACGGAATTCCGCTGACCAAGATCTTCACTTCCGAAGAAGAAGTTCTGGCTGTGGTAGAAAAGGCAATCCTTCTGTTCAAGGAAGAAGGAATCGCTGGCGAACGCTTCGCCGATACCATCCAGCGCCTGGGCTTCGACTATGTGAATGATAAACTGCTGAAATAAGAAAGAGGTGCATCGCGCGGAAGCGCGATGCGTTCCTGCTGGGAACTGCCGGACCGCAGAAGTCGGTGAAAGGCCTTAAAATGCTTCCTCTCAGGTTCAAATGTGTAATGGGAAGGCCGTCGCAAGACGGTTGTTTCGCATTGGCTGGCCGCCAATGAAAGCCAGCCTGTTTGAACATGGGGAGAAGTGGGCTGAATTCACGGAATCTGCGGTTTTTATTTATCGATTT
>JAFOGM010000042.1 GCA_017386805.1 Bacillota bacterium | reverse complement strand
GTCATGTCCAGAGAAACCATGGAAAAGATCGCCGAAGTGGCAATCAAGCACGACATTCTGGTCATCTCCGATGAAGCGTACAACACTCTGCTGTATGATGGTGCAGAAGCGACCACTATCGCAGAGCTGCCCGGCATGAAGGAACGTACTCTGGTGGTGAATACCTTCTCCAAGGCGTATGCAATGTGCGGCTGGAGAATCGGTTATGTTGCCGGTCCGGAAGAAATCATCGACCGCATGACCAAGTGCCAGGAAAACTTCAATGCTTGCGCGAACGCTCCCGGTCAGTATGCTGCTGCTCTGGCTCTGGATCGCCCCGACCTGTCCAAGGAACTGTGCGACACCTTTGCCCGCAGAAGAGCAATGCTGGAAGAAGGTCTGGCTCAGATCGACGGCATCGAATCCAACCATCCCACCGGCGCATTCTACATTTTCGCTGACATCCGCAGCTTCGGCCTGTCCAGCGTGGACTTCTGCAACCGCTTGTTAGACGAACAGAAGGTTGTATGTATCCCCGGAAGTGCTTTCGGTGAATGTGGTGAAGGCTTCATCCGTATGGCTTACACCTGCAGCGATGAAAATCTGAAGGAAGCGATCCAGAGAATCGCCAACTTCTGCGACAGCCTTCGTTAATTTGAAATACGACTGATTGCAAGCAGTCATACATATTTCCAAAGCAAAGACCCCGAGTTGTCCCGGGGTCTTTGTTTTTATTCAAGTTTATAACGATCTGCTTATTCGTCCACGCGCATGATCTGATATACCACCTTGGTGATGTTCACCAGATTATAGATGGCGATGCGTTCAGACAACGTGTGTTCCTTTTCCATACCGCAGGAGAGAACCACGGTGGTGATTCCCTTGGCATTGTACATGTTACCGTCGGTGCAGCCGCCGCTGTGGGTCACCCAGGGTTCGATGCCTGCCTGACGGCACTTTTCCATCAGGAACTGTACGTGTTCGTGATCATCGGGATAATCGTAGCCTTCGTAATTCTGCCAAGCCTTGTATTCGAATCTGGCGCCCAGTTCATCGCAGGCATCCTGCATGCACTTGATCATATCCTTCAGCTGTGCATCCAGCTTTTCCTTGTTTCTGCTTCGGGTCTCAGCTTCGAACATGCAGTGATCCTGAACCACGTTGGTTTCCCCGATGGTGGAAAGGGTACCGATGTTGGCGGTGGTTTCATGGTCGATGCGCTGCAGCTTCATGCGGCTGGCTCCCAGAACAGCAGCCTGGATGGCGCTGACACCCTTTTCCGGATCGGAACCGGCATGAGAACGCTGACCGAAGATTTCTCCGCGGATGTGGCATTCGCCGGGAGCACGGGCTACGATTTTACCTACGTCGTCACTGGCATCTAAAACCACAGCCTTCTTGGAGCGGATTCTGTCGTATTCCAAATTGGCAGCACCCTTCAATCCCTGTTCTTCGATGACGGTGAAGATGGCTTCAACGGGGCGGTGGTGGATGTTGTTTTCCTTGATCATGACCATGGCTTCCACGATGGCAGCGATACCAGCCTTGTCATCAGCCCCTAAAATGGTGGTCCCATCGGTGGTGATGTAACCATCCTTGATGATGGGTTCCACGTTACGGCCGGGAGTTACGGTATCCATGTGAGAACTGAACATGATGGGTTCAAAATTCTCGTCACCCGGTAAGTAGCAGTATACGTTGTTTCCATCGGAACCGACCTTTTCACCACAGTTGTCCACATAGACTTCAAAGCCCAGATCCCGCAGTTCCTGTGCCAGGTAGCGGCTCATTTCTCCTTCGAAATGGGTTTCACTTCCGATGCGGACATAGTTCATAAAGCGATTCACAACTCTTTCCTGATTGACCATGAGTTACCTCCTGAATACTCTCAAATATGCACAAAAGGCCCGCGTTCAGGCGGGCCTTTTCTTTCTTATAATCCCAGACCGAAGCGATCCTTTACGCGCTTCATGGTCTTTTCGGCGATGGTGTTTGCCCGTTCCGCACCATCCTTCAGAACGTCGATCAGTTCCTGAGAGTAACGGATTTCCTTGTAACGTTCCTGTACGGGAGCCAGCGCATTGACGGTGACTTCCACCAGGTCCTTCTTTAAGGTACCGTAACCCTGACCGTCATACTTCTTTACCAGATCTTCGATGGTTTCACCGGAGAAGGCACTGTAGATGGACAGCAGGTTGGAGATACCGGGCTTGTTTTCGATATCGAAGTAGATCACACCTTCGGAGTCGGTGGTGGACTTCATGATGGATTTCTTGATCTTGGAGGGTTCGTCCAGCAGAGAGATGCGGCTGTGGGGATTTTCCGCAGACTTGGACATCTTGCTGGTGGGGTCGTCCAGAGACATAACTCTGGCACCGCTCTTTACGAACTGGCCTTCCGGAACCACGAAGGTATCACCGAACTTGTTGTTGACACGCAGAGCGATGTCGCGGGTCAGTTCGATGTGCTGCTTCTGGTCGTTGCCAACCGGTACGATATCGGTATCGTACAGCAGGATGTCGGAAGCCATCAGCACCGGATAGGTAAACAGACCGGTGGGTGCGGATTCGCGGCCCTTGCTCTTCTGCTTAAACTGAGTCATTCTGGACAGTTCTCCGGTGTAGGAGTTACAGGTCAGGATCCAGTTCAGTTCCGCATGACCAGGAACGTCGGACTGCACGAAAATGATGGCCTTCTTCGGATCAACGCCGACAGCCATGTATAAGGCAGCCACGTCTAAGATGTGCTGGCGCAGTTCCTTGGGATCCTGAGGAACGGTGATAGCGTGCATATCTACGATACAGTAGATGGCATCGTTTTCGTCCTGCAGCTGTACGAACTGCTTCAGAGCGCCTAAATAATTACCGATGTGTATGTTTCCTGTGGGCTGAACGCCGGAAAATACTCGTTTCATTGATAAATTCACCTCTTGTTGTTTCAAAATTAGGAGATATAAGCAGCTTTGAACTTTTCCTTCAGTTTCTTTTCGATGCGGCTCACCGTCATCTGGGAAGTTCCCTGAAGATCAGCGATCTCCTGCTGGGTCTTGTTTTCCATAAACCGCAGTCGGAAGATCTCCTGCTCCTTTTCCGACAGGTCGTTGTAGACACTGCGGATCATATCGCTGAGTTCAAAACTGTCGTAGCCGGCTTCACGCTGGCCCAAATATTTTTCAAATACGGAAGAATCGCCTTCTTCTCCGCTGTCATCAAAGGTCTGATTCAGGGAGTAGGTACCGTAGGAATGGCTGCTTTCCATAGCTTCCAGAACAAGTTCCTGGCTGACGCCCAGCACTTCGGCAATCTCTGCCACCGTGGGGACTTTCCCCGTGCGGCGCTCGATCTCATCCCGAACCTTGGGGATCTGTGCAGAAACTTCCTTCAGACGGCGGGGGACTTTTACAGCCCAGCCCTTGTCACGGAAGTAGCGCTTGATTTCACCGATGATGGTGGGAGTTGCAAAACTGGAAAATTCAAATCCCTTGGAGGAATCGAATCGTTCCACAGCCATGATCAGAGCCATGGAACCCACCTGGTACAGATCTTCATAATCCACACCGCGGTTCAGATATTTCTTGACCAGAATATCCACCACGTATAGGTAGTGTTCCACGATCTCATTTCTCAGAGCCATATCCCTGGTACGGCAGTATTCTTCCAGCCGTTCTTTTATATTTTTCTCAGTTAGGGACATGTTCTTTCACCTCAATACACTTCATCGACAAAGCAGAAACGTTACGGACGGTATTTCACCATACGGATCTTCGTACCCTGGCCGGGTTCCGAAGTCATTTCCACTTCATCCATCAGTGTCTGGATGATGAACAAGCCCAGCCCGCCTTCCTTGGGACAGTCCAGATTGGGCTCCTGATATGCATTCATATCATAGCCTTCGCCCTGGTCCTGTACGGAAATGGAGAGCTGCTCTTCACTGAGTTCGAAGGAGACTTCATAGAGATCTTCTCCGTTGGCTCCGTGGCATACCACGTTGGTGCATGCTTCGGAAACCGCAACTTTCATGTCCTCAATCGCTTCCACATCAAAACCGGCACTGTTCGCCAGAGAAGAGATCACCATACGAACGGTGCTCACATACTGCGGCTTACCGGGAAGCTGTAATTTCAATGTATCTGTCATTGTACCAACCTCGTTCCTCTTTACTTACAGGAAAATACGATCCAGACTGGTGATTTTCAACAGCTTTTCAACGTTTTTCGCAGGATTCAGAAGCTTTACGGAAACTCCCTGTTCCTTCATACGTCCATAAGCACCGATGATCACACCCAGTCCGGTACTGTCGATATAGGACAGATCTTGGATATCGATGTTCACAGAAGAAGCGTTCTCGTCGAACATGGCCTTCAGTTCCGCTCTCAGGAGAGAAGCGTTGCTGATATCGACTTCGCCGATCAGGGCCATATCCCAGCGATTTTCCTGTGCGTTATAATCGCGTTTCATTTCCAGAGACATGAGTGACTCCTCCTTTGTATTTCTTTAGATCATACTGATCTGTTCGTTTTCGTCTTTTTTCTCCTCGTCTTCATCGTCGCGGATCACCTTGGCCATAGCAATGATGTTGGCCTCTTCTTCCACGCGCATGATCTTGACGCCCTGGGTCGCTCTGCCCAGACGGGAGATTTCATCTGCCTTGATGCGGATGATGATACCGTCGGAATTGATCAGAAGAACTTCATCCTGTTCGCTGACAACCATGGCACCGATCAGGTGGCCGGTCTTGTTGAACTTGGCCTTGTCGTAGGTCAGAAGACCCTTACCGCCTCTGGCCTGGATCTTGTAATCCTTCACCGGCGTTCTCTTACCGAAACCGCCCTGGGTCACTACCAGCAGTTCTTCATTCTTTTCCGCCAGTTCCATAGCAACGACTTCGTCGTCCTTTTCCAGAGTGATGGCTCTTACACCACCGGCCAGACGGCCCATGGGTCTTACATCATCTTCGCTGAAGCAGATGCACTTACCGTTCTTGGTTACGATGATAACGTTGGAAGTACCGGTGGTTTCCTTGATACCGATCAGTTCATCGCCGTCCTTTAAGTTGATGGCAATCAAACCAGCCTTGCGGTTGGTATCGAACTGCGCCATATCCACCTTCTTGATGACACCCTGCTTGGTCACAGCGATCAGGAACTTTTCAGAAGTGAAGTCCTGTACCGGCATCACCGCAGTGATGCGTTCACGCTGCATCAGATTCAGGAAGTTCACCGCCGGTGTACCCTTGGCAGTTCTGTGTGCTTCCGGAATTTCGTAAGCCTTG
>JAFOGM010000041.1 GCA_017386805.1 Bacillota bacterium | reverse complement strand
GACTACTGCGTGGACTACCTTCCCAAGCACAAGCCCAGATACCTGATGGGTGTAGGAAGCCCTGACTGTTTATTCGAAGGTGTAGAACGCGGTATCGATATGTTCGACTGCGTATTGCCCACCAGAATTGCAAGAAACGGTACAGCTATGACATCCGTAGGCCGTATCTCCATCAAAAATGCATGTCACGAACGTGATTTCACACCGCTGGATCCCAACTGTGATTGCTACACCTGCAGAAACTACTCCAGAGCGTATCTGAGACATCTGTATAAATCCAATGAAATTTTATCTTCCATGCTGCTGACCAATCACAACCTGCACTTCCTGGTCAACACCATGGGTAAGATCCGCAAAGCCATCGAAGAAGATCGCTTCTTAGAGTACAAGAAAGAATTCTACGACAGCTACGGAAAGTTTTAAATACAACGAAAGGACTGACAACACATGCCGATTCTGATTCCCAGAGGATTACCCGCATATCGAACACTGAAGAACGAGAACATCTTCGTCATGCACGAACGCCGTGCGTCCAGACAGGACATCCGTCCGCTGCGCATCGCCATCGTTAACCTGATGCCCACCAAGCAGGTCACCGAGACCCAGCTGGCGCGAATGTTGGCAAACACGCCGCTGCAGGTGCAGTTGTTCCTTTTGCGAATGGAATCCCATTTCTCCACTCATGTGGATGAGTCGCACATGAAGACCTTCTATACCACATACGAAGAAATCAAGAGTCAGAAGTTCGACGGTATGATCATCACTGGGGCTCCCGTGGAATTCTACGATTTTGAAGACGTGGACTACTGGGATGAGCTGTCGGTTCTCATGGATTACTGCAAGGAAAACGTATTCAGTACCCTTCACGTTTGTTGGGGTGCTCAGGCTGGCTTGTACCATCACTATGGAATCAATAAATATGAGCTGCCGGCTAAATTGTTTGGCGTGTTCCCCCACCAGGTTCTGGACAACCGTTCGGAATTCATGCGCGGCTTCGACGACGTGTTCTACGTACCTCACAGCCGCCATACCCAGGTTCGGAAGGAAGACATTCTGGCACAGAGTGACCTGAAGATCCTGGCGGAATCGGAACAGGCGGGACCGCATATCATTTGTACAAAGAACAAGAGAATGCTGTTCATCCAGGGTCATATGGAATATGACCGCGATACCCTGCGTCTGGAATACGAGCGTGACCTGGGGAAGGGGTTACCCATTGACGTTCCAGCCAACTATTTCAAGAATGATGATCCGGAACAGGGCATCGAGATCCGTTGGAAGGGTCACGCAAATCTGTTCTTTGCCAACTGGCTGAACTATGTATATCAGGAAACTCCCTACGATCTGGAACGCCTGGCGGAAATGCCCTGGGACGTGGAAGAAGAAGGGATTGAGGAGGAATAAATTTGGAAATTTGTAAGCACAATCAGGAATGCGGCGGCTGCATCTATCAGGGAATCGAATACGAAAAGCAGCGTGAAATGAAGGGAAAGGAAGTCCTGCGCCTTCTGGAAAAGAAGGGCATCCAGCCGGAAGAGTTCGGCGGGATCCGGGGAAGTCCTCAGCTCTACCGCTATCGAAATAAAATGGAATACACCTTCGGCGACCAGGTGAAGGACGGTCCTATGACACTGGGAATGCACCAGCGCGGACGTTTCATGTCCGTTGTGACCGTGGACGAATGCCAGCTGGTTGACGAAGATTTCAATACTATTCTGAAGGCAATGCTGGACTTTGCCAATGAAAAGGGTTATAAGTTCTATCACAAGAAGACCCACACCGGTCTTCTGCGTCACCTGGTGATCCGCAAAGGTCAGCACACCAACGAACTGCTGGTGAATCTGGTGACCACTACGCAGAGCGAATTCGATGATGAAGCCTTCGTGAACATGATCCAGGGGCTGAAGCTGAATAACGAACTGGTAGGGGTTCTCCATACCTATAACGATCGCATTGCCGATGCAGTTATCTGCGATAAGATGGACATTCTGTTTGGCCGCGACTATTACAACGAAACCATCATGGGTCTGAAGTTCCGTGTCAGCGCCTTCAGCTTCTTCCAGACCAACGTACCGGCGGTGGAACGTCTGTATACCGAAGCGGTGGAACTGATCGATGATGTGGAAGGAAAGGTGGTCTTCGACCTGTACTGCGGTACCGGGACCATCACCCAGCGTCTGGCGCTCCATGCAAAGGAAGCCATCGGCGTTGAAATTGTGGAAGATGCCGTGGAGGCAGCCCGCGTCAATGCTGCGGAAAACGGCCTGACCAACTGCAAGTTCATTGCAGGCGACGTACTGAAGGTTCTGGACGAACTGGAAGAAAAGCCCGACGTGATCGTGGTTGATCCGCCCAGAGCAGGGATCCATCCCAAGGCTATGCAGAAGATACTGAATTACGGTGTAAAGCAGATCGTCTACATTTCCTGCAACCCCAAGACATTGGTAGAAAACCTGGATATGGCCGGGTTATATGAATACAAGGTGAAGTATGTAAAGGCATACGATAACTTCGCGTTCAGTAAGCACATTGAATGTGTCACTCTGCTGGAGAAGCAGTAGAAAATTCAAATAGCTGAAAAACGCTTCTGCAAGTTGGGAAATGAACCCAAGGAGGTACATTATGGCTAAGTATGTTTGCAGTATTTGCGGTTACGTTCACGACGAAGCTGAAAAAGGTCCCTTTGAACAGCTGGAAAAATGTCCGTTGTGCATGCAGCCGGCTTCTGTCTTTGTAAAGAAGGAAGAAGAACCACAGGTACAGGAAGAGGCGGCACCGGAAGTGAAAGCCGAACCGGAAGCAGCCTGTGATCTGGAATACGATAAAATGACAGCTCGTCAGGATCCTTCCGCCCGTTACATGGCAGAGATCCATCAGATGGCGGTCACCGGAAAGCATATCAGCGCAGCCATGGGAACGCAGCTGCCCCTGCCTAAGTGGGAAGATATCCTGCTCATGGGTGGTCAGTTAGCGAATCCGCCGCTGTTCGATGATGAAGAAGTGAACATCTCCACCGTCATCGGAAAACATGCAAAAAAGCCCATGGTACTGGAAGGTCCTGTGTATATTTCTCACATGTCCTTCGGTTCCATGTCCAAGGAAACTAAGATCGCTTTATCCCGTGGAGCAGCCATGGCGAAGACTGCTATGTGCAGCGGGGAAGGCGGGATCCTTCCGGAAGAGCGTGCAGAAGCGTATAAATACATCTTTGAATACATTCCCAACAAATACAGCGTGACTGATGAAAACCTGAAGGCTGCCGATGCCATCGAAATCAAGATCGGTCAGGGAACGAAGCCCGGAATGGGCGGTCATCTTCCCGGAGAAAAGGTAACACCCGAAATCGCGAAGATCCGCGGAAAGGTAGTGGGTGAAGATGTTCAGAGCCCCAGCAAGTTCAAAGAAATCACCTCTCCGGAAACACTGAAAGATATGGTGGACATGCTGCGTACCCGTTCTGAAGGTCGACCCATCGGGATCAAGTTAGCCGCTGGCCACATTGAAAAGGATCTGGAATATGCTCTGAAAGCCGGTCCGGATTTCATCACCATCGACGGTCGCGGCGGAGCCACCGGTTCCAGTCCCTTCTTCCTGAGAGAAGCTACAACCGTTCCGACCATGTACGCCTTAGCCAGAGCCAGAAAGTATCTGGACAAGGTGGGTTCCGATGTGGAACTGGTGATCACCGGCGGGCTGCGCGTTTCCGCTGATTTCGTCAAGGCCATCGCCATGGGCGCGGACGCGGTTGCCGTGGCAACCGCACCGATGATCGCTGCGGCTTGTCAGCAGTACCGCATCTGTGGAAGCGGGACTTGTCCGCCGGATCAGTCACCGGGAAACGCATACATCCAAATCCGATGGGAGATACTTCAACATTGATCTTGTTAAACTTTCTGTACTTCATTTTTTACTTCTCCTACTCCCGGCAGTTTTTCTGCCGATCCGCCAGTTCTACTCTCTCGGCATTCCCGCATGAGGAATTCCTGTATATTTACCAATTTCTTCATTGGTCGTCATCAGATCGTCATAGGACAGATCGTGAATGTCGTAATGTCCCGTTACTCTTGCAAAGGTACGCAGTTCCTCGAAGGTCACAAGGAAGTAATTCGCAACTCTCTGAGCCGCCTTATCTCCCTGGAATCTCTTGCGCAGTTCCTCATCCTGAGTGGCCATACCCACCGGACAGTTTCCACTTCCACAGATGCGGTACTGCTGACAAGCCGCAGCGATCATCGGTGCGGTTGCCACGGCAACCGCGTCTGCGCCCATGGCGATGGCCTTGACGAAATCAGCGGAAACGCGCAGCCCGCCGGTAATCACCAGTTCCACATCAGAACCTACTTTGTCCAGATACTTTCTGGCTCTGGCTAAGGCGTACATGGTCGGAACGGTTGTAGCTTCTCTCAGGAAGAAGGGACTGGAACCGGTGGCTCCGCCGCGACCGTCGATGGTGATGAAATCCGGACCG
>JAFOGM010000040.1 GCA_017386805.1 Bacillota bacterium | reverse complement strand
TCAGGACCACATTGACTTCTTCCGCCCGGGCCATCAGCTGCCCGATGACAGCCAGCGCTTTCGGTGCGAAACTGTCAAACCCGTAAATCCAGATCCGACTTCCTTCAATCAGCTTCGAGTCACGGATTTTCGACAGGTATAAATCGATATAATCTTCAGAGTCGGTGTACTTGCCGCAGATTTCCTCTTCATAAAGGCGGTAAATCAGTGTCAGGTCCTCCAGCTTCCGCCGGGTATGGGATCCCTCCGCAGATTCTGCCGCCATGGTTTCCATCTCCGCCGTACCGCAGTTATACTGCTTCAGCTCGGAGATAAAATTATTCACCATTTCGATGAAGGAATTCCGCTCCTCCAGACCTCGGTAAACCTGCAGTTTCTCACGGTTTTCACGGGCAATCCGTGCCAGAATCATGTGGCGTCCGTACTTGTCGATGAAGGTCTGGCGCGATCCGCCCAGTTCTGCGATGAGCCGGCTTCCATGACGGGACATGGACAGGACTTCCACATCCATGAGCCCTTCTGCTTCCAGGTGACGGAAGGCCTGCTGCTCCGCTTCCAGAGTGTACTGATCCGGAACCAGCAAAACCGTACGTCCCGGGGTTGTCTGCGGGCCGCCCTGTGGGGTGCCGCTGCCCCTCTGGGTGTCGAATCCTGTCGAGCTCTGTCGAATTTTGTCGAATATGAACTTTTCCTTGTCGACGTTTTCACGTCCGTAGTAAATGTTCAGCATATTATTTCCTCAAAGAGGGCATCTTCTGCCCTACAGTTTTTTCAGCAGTTCCACCAGGTCGGAAGGCTGGTGGATCCAGTAATCCACCTTTGCATCGTCTATCAGCGATGTTTCATCGCAGGTGATACGCCAGTTTACCATGACAGAATCCACGCCAGCATTGTTTGCACACTTGATGTCAAACGGGCTGTCGCCGATCATCAGGCATTCTTCCGGAGCAGCGCCCAGCCTTGACATAGCCAGAAGCAAAGGTTCAGGGTTTGGTTTGTGAACAGCAGTATCATCACATGATATCAGATCGTTGAAATACGATGTGATATCAAACATATCCATATACCCCAAAGCTGTCACGCGGGTTCTGGATGTGACAATGCCCAGTACATAGCCAGCTTCCTTCAGATCAGCCAGCAGCTCTTTGATTCCAGGGAAGATGGTTACCAGCCGTTCTGCGTTTTCCCCCTGGAACTGTCGGTATACCGCCGCAGCCTCCACAGGATCCACTCCCGGAAATTCCCGTTCCATGGTAAGCAGAAGCGGTTCCCCGAAGCAGGCGGTAATATGTTCTTCCGGAACTTCATGGCCCAGGTAGTGCTTGTATGTATGCTGCCAGGACGCCACAATCACGTCGTTGGTGTTTACCAGCGTCCCATCGAAGTCAAATAAAATATATTTCTTCATAGTCCACTCCTTACAGCTTCATGGTCAGTCCCACTTTCATCTTTTCACGGTCGATGGAGATAATCTTAACCTTTACGGTGTCACCTACAGAAACCACATCCATCGGATGCTTGATGAACTTATTGCTCATCTGGGAAATGTGTACCAGACCGTCGTTCTTTACACCGATGTCCACGAAGGCACCGAAGTCTACTACGTTACGTACCGTACCGGTCATTTCCATGTCGATTTTCAGGTCGTCGAAGCTCTTTACGTCGTTTCGGAATACAACCGGAGGTGCATCTTCACGCGGGTCACGGGCAGGCTTCTTCAGTTCTTCCACGATGTCTGCCAGAGTCAGTTCGCCCACACCCAGCTCTGCCGCCATGCGGGATAAACTCTGGGTGAATGATTTTGCAGGGTAAGCCGCCTTGATCTTGCGTTCGATATCGGAATCGCCGCCGGCCTTGATCGCCGCAGCTTCCACGCCCAGCTTTTCCATCATGGAGCGTGCTGCATCGTAGGATTCCGGATGAACGGAAGTTGCATCCAGAGGTTCCTTACCGCCGGTGATGCGCAGGAAACCTGCACACTGGCCAAAGGCCTTTTCGCCCAGCTTCGGTACCTTCATCAGCTGCTTACGGGTCGTGAAGCTGCCGTTTTCTTCACGGTATGCCACGATGTTCTTGGCGATACCCATGTTGATGCCTGCAATGTAGGACAGCAGGGACGGGGATGCGGTATTCAGATCCACGCCTACACGGTTTACACAGTCTTCCACCACGTTGGTCAGGGCGCCTTCCAGCAGCTTCTGATTGATGTCGTGCTGGTACTGGCCCACACCGATGCTCTTCGGATCGATTTTTACCAGTTCTGCCAGAGGGTCCTGGAGACGTCTGCCCAGGGACATGGCACCACGGGTGGTTACGTCCAGGTCAGGGTATTCTTCTGCCGCCAGCTTGGACGCGGAGTAAACGGAAGCACCTGCTTCGTTTACGATGGTATACTGAATGGCGTATCCATTTTTCTTAATAAAGTTTGCAACCACTTCCTCAGTTTCACGGGATGCGGTGCCGTTGCCCACGACGATAATATCGGTGTGGAACTTTTCCACCAGCTTCTTCAGCACGGCTTCAGTACCTGCGATATCCTTCTTCGGTTCGGTCGGGTATACGGTGGTGTACGCCTTCAGCTTGCCGGTTTCGTCCAGTACTGCCACCTTGCAGCCGGTACGGTAGCCCGGGTCGATGGCGATGACGCGCTTGCCTCTCACAGGCGGTGCCATCAGCAGGCTTTCGGTGTTCTTTGCAAAGATTTTCACTGCTTCAGCTTCGGCTCTTTCGGTCAGGGTGTTTCGCATTTCACGTTCGATGGACGGTGCCATGAGACGCTTGTAGGCGTCAGCGATGGTATCCTGCATCATACCGTAGAAGATGTTCTTTTCGCTCTTCAAAGCATCCTTGCCGATCAGTGCATGAATCTGTTCTGCGTCCACGGACACCTTTACCTTCAGCTTCTTTTCCTTTTCTCCGCGGTTGATGGCCAGAACTCTGTGGTTCGGAATCTTGGCCAGAGCTTCGCTGCGGTCGTAGTACATGTCGTAGACAGTCTTTTCTTCCGCATCCACCGCTTCGGTGGCGATGAGACCTGCATTCCAGGTCTTTTCTCTCACGGCTGCAGTGATTTCAGGGTCGTCAGCAATCATTTCTGCGATGATATCGCAGGCGCCAGCCAGAGCTTTCTCGGCAGTCGGCACTTCTTTTTCTTCGTTGATGTATGGAGCCGCAATTTCTTCCGGGCTGCCCTTGGTCAGCAGCTGGGAGTAGATGATCATGGCCAGCGGTTCCAGGCCTCTTTCCTTGGCCTTGGACGCACGGGTCGCCTTCTTCTGCTTAAACGGCTTGTATAAGTCTTCCACTCTCTGCAGCACTTCTGCCTTCAAAATCTCCCCGCGGAGGTCTTCGGTCAGCTTGCCCTGTTCTTCGATGAGGCGGATGACTTCTTCTTTTCTTTCTTCCAGGTTTCTCAGGTATTTCAGACGTTCGTCCATGTCGCGGAGGGTCACGTCGGTGAGCCCCCCTGTCACTTCCTTACGGTAACGGGCGATGAACGGGATGGTATTTCCCTCGTCAATCAGCGCCACCGTGTTTTCCACCTGCGATACTTTTACTTTAAATTCTGCTGCTAATTTCTGTATGATGTCCATATATTATTCTTCCTTGAATTTCAGTTTTTCGTTGATAAAATAGTCGATATTTCCGTCCATGACGCCCTGCACGTTGGCCGTTTCCGCCCCGGTCCGGTGGTCCTTCACCATGGTGTACGGCTGGAACACGTAGGAGCGGATCTGGGATCCCCAGGTGTTCATGGAGTAGTCCCCTTTCAGTTCCTTCAGGTTTTCCTTATGTTCCTGCTCTGCCAGTTCGGTCAGTCTGGCCTTCAAAATCTTCATAGCCATGTCCTTGTTCTGGTGCTGGCTTCGTTCATTCTGGCAGGTGACGACGATGTTGGTCGGCAGATGGGTGATTCGGATGGCCGAGTCGGTCTTGTTGACATGCTGGCCTCCGGCACCGCTGCTTCGGTAGGTATCGATACGCAGATCTTCCGGATCGATTTCCACGCTGATATCGTCATCCAG
>JAFOGM010000039.1 GCA_017386805.1 Bacillota bacterium | reverse complement strand
GTTTTATCCTTCAGACCTTCCGGAACGTCACCGTTGACGATTCTCTGGGCCAGACCTTCCACCACGGCGGTCTTCCCAACCCCCGGTTCCCCGATCAGGACCGGGTTATTTTTCGTTCTTCGGGACAGAATCTGGATCGTGTGACGAATCTCGGCATCACGGCCGATCACCGGATCCAGCTTTCCCTTTTTGGCCAGTTCCACCAGGTCACGACCGTACTTTTCCAGAGCTTCGTAGTTGTCCTCCGGATTCTGGGATGTCACCCTCTGATTTCCGCGAACCTTGCTGAGGGCTTGTAAGAAGCCATCCCTGGTGACCCCGTACTTCCGGAAGATCTGTGCGGAAGGCGTATTCTTTTCCTCCAGCAGTGCCAGATAGATGTGTTCTACGCTGACATATTCATCCTTGAACTGACCGGCAATGTTCTCCGCATCCATGAGGAGCTGGTTCATGCGGCGACTGGCGTACAAAGAGCCGCTTCCCTGGACCTTTGGAAGCTTATCCAACTCTCCATTGACATCGATTCGCACCGCTTCCGGATCCACATTCATATTCTTCAATAATTTCGAAATCAAGCCCTCGTTCTGGGTCAAAAGAGCCAGATGCAGATGTTCTCCATCCATCTGCTGATGTCCCAGAGAAATGGCCAGGTTCTGGCTTTCCATCACCGCATTCTGGGCCCGTTCCGTCCATTTTTCAAAATTCATACATATACCTCCTTATATATCAAATATCCCTTTTGATGTTGTGAAACCGCTCTTGTCAGCTTTTGTTAGCACTCTTTCTTGGTGAGTGCTAATTTTCACAACCTCATATTACTACTGTTCTCCCAAAGATGCAAGACCTATTCCCCTTTTTTCAAAGAAAAAATCCCGGAACCGGCCACAGGCCGATTCCGGGATCGTTATCTTTACTCTCACAAAGATATTTTATTTTACTTCGCCCTTTCCAGCTTTTCTCTGGATGAACTTTACCAGTTCTACCATGGGGATCATCAGAGCGCCCAGAGCGATAGCGATTGCATATTCCACCAGGGAAATGTGTTCGAATTCGAAAGCAGCGGACAGGAACGGAACGTAGATAACCAGGGTGGTCAGAACGAACGCTGCGATACCTGCAGCCCACAGCCACTTGTTTCTGTTGGTCAGCTTGAAGATGGAACCTCTTCTGGATCTCATGTTGAAGGAGTGGAAGATTTCCGCCATGGACAGAGTCAGGAACGCCATGGTGGTACCGTCCGGGCTGTTAACAGCTTCCCACATACCGGATTCGATGTAGTGACCGATGAAGTATGCAGCCAAAGTTACGATGGATACTGCAATACCCTGGAACAGGATATCGAAGGCCATACCGCCAGCAAAGATGCCTTCTCTGGGATCACGGGGCGGCTGTTCCATGATGTCAGCTTCCTGTTCTTCCATACCCAGAGCCAGAGCCGGGAAGCAGTCGGTGATCAGGTTGATCCACAGCAGGTGAGCCGGGTGTAAGATGGTGAAGCCCAGCATGGTTGCGGTGAAGATGGATACGACTTCGGACAGGTTGGAAGACAGCAGGAACTGGATCGCCTTACGGATGTTCGCGTAGATTCTTCTGCCTTCTTCTACTGCAGATACGATGGTTGCGAAGTTGTCGTCAGCCAGTACCATATCTGCTACGTTCTTGGTTACGTCGGTACCGGTGATACCCATACCTACGCCGATATCAGCACTCTTAATGGAAGGAGCATCGTTAACACCGTCGCCAGTCATCGCAGTGATCTTACCCTTTGCTCTCCATGCATTTACGATACGAACCTTGTGTTCCGGCTGAACACGAGCGTATACGGAGTAGTTGCCGATGGTTTCCTGCAGTTCTTCGTCGGAGATTTCGTTCAGCTGCGCACCGGTGATTGCCTGTTCCGCAGATTCCAGAATACCCAGCTGCTTTGCGATTGCCACAGCGGTGTCCTTGTGGTCACCGGTGATCATGATGGCACGGATACCAGCAGTCTTACATTCAGAGATCGCATCCTTAACTTCCGGACGGATGGGGTCGATCATACCTTCCAGACCCAGGTAGCACAGATCCTGTTCCAGGGTCTCTGCTTCGCAGTCAGCAGGCATGGAAGCCCATTCTCTCATGGAGCCGCACAGTACACGCAGTGCCTGATCAGCCATAGCCTTGTTGGACTTCAGGATTTCCTGACGCAGTTCTTCGGTCAGTTCTACAACCTTACCGCCAACCAGCGCCTTGGTGCATCTCTTCAGAACTTCGTCGGGAGCACCCTTGGTGAACTGAATGATGCTGCCATCTTCCATCTTGTGAACGGTGGACATCATCTTTCTGCTGGAGTCGAAGGGAGCTTCTGCCACACGGGGATACTTCGCTTCCAGTTCTGCCTTGGGCATTTCCAGCTTGGTTGCATAGTTTACCAGAGCACATTCGGTGGGTTCGCCGATGGCATCGCCGTCATCGCCCGGCTTTGCGTCGGAGCAGAGGGACATAGCGGTTGCCAGCAGCTTCTGATCGTCGCCGGCATAGTCAACAACGGTCATCTTATTCTGAGTCAGGGTACCGGTCTTGTCGGAGCAGATGATCTGCGCACAACCCAGAGTTTCTACTGCGGTCAGCTTACGGATCACAGCGTTTCTCTTGGACATATTGGTAACGCCGATGGATAATACGATGGTTACAACAGCAGCCAGACCTTCAGGAATTGCCGCTACTGCCAGGGATACAGCTACCATGAAGCTGTCTAACAGAGTTTCGCCGTTTACATCCGGATATGCACGCAGTACGTCAAATGCCAGAATGAATGCACAGATACCCAGTACCAGGATACTCAGGATCTTGGACAGCTGACCCAGCTTGATCTGCAGCGGAGTTTCGCCATCCTGCGCCTTGGTCAGAGCGTCAGCGATCTTACCCATTTCGGTTTCCATACCGGTAGCGGTGATGACAGCCTTACCGCGGCCATATACCACGGTGGAACCCATGTAGATCATGTTCTTACGGTCGCCCAGGGGAACGTCCTTTGCGTCTCCCAGTTCGATCACGTCTACGATCTTGTTTACGGGAACGGATTCACCGGTCAGGGCTGCTTCTTCGATCTTCATGCTTGCGCATTCGATGATACGGCCGTCTGCCGGAACAGCGTCACCAGCTTCCAGGATCACGATATCACCGGGAACCAGGTCTTCGCTCTTGATGGTAACCTGCTTACCATCACGCAGAACCTTAGATGTAGCCGCTGCAATTTCCTGCAGAGCTTCGATGGCCTTTTCTGCCTTGCTTTCCTGCAGAACGCCCAGAACCGCATTGATGATAACTACAGTCATGATGATGATAACGTCTGCGAAGGATTCGCCTGCATATACTGCAGTCACCCCGGAAACAACTGCTGCTGCGATCAGAATGATGATCATGGGGTCAGCCAGTTCTCCCAGGAAACGCTGGAGCAGAGTCGCTTTCTTACCTTCTGCCAGCTTGTTCTTACCATACTTCGCTTCACGCGCCTGGACTTCCGCAGAAGACAGACCCTGTTCGGTGGTCTCCTGTTCTTTCAGGACATCCTGATACTTTGTCAAGTACTCTTTCAATTTCTTACCTCCATATAAAATACGTTTCGGCAAACAAAAAGACCCATATACAACGTTAGTATTCCCGTCGTACATGAGTCTCATTCTTTATAGATAAACCAGGCCTGAACGCCTTGCTGTTGATTTACCTCGCATTTGCTTCGAAAAGCATCCTGCGGAATTACTCCCCCAGTGGGTATTTTGTTTTTTCGTGCTTAATTATATTACCAAAGTTTAGCTATAAATGCAAGCATTTTTTATATTGGACTCACAACTAAAAAATAGGCCCAGGGAATGTTCATGCAGGTCCCGTAAAGAAAATCTGCCAGAAGGATCAGCGGTTCTGTAATGATCTTTCCGGGGATATTGAACACCACCAGAAGGATCAGAAGAAGCATGCTCTTGCTATAGATCTTGTGGTAGATTTCTTTTTCCGCAAAACCAAACACGTTGGCCAGTACGTTGAAGCCGTCCAGCGGCGGACAGGGGATCAGGTTGAAGGCCATCAGCAGCAGGTTGGTCCAACAGATCCGCATCAGAATATACATCAGAATACTGCCGAAGCTGCTGAGTACGAATTCCGGACTGATCACCACAAACAGCTTGATGATCAGACCCACCATCACGGCAATCACCAGGTTAGTCACAACACCGGCCAGACCGACGATGATTTCGCCCACTCTGCGGTTCTTGTAAAACCGGGAGTCCACCGGAACGGGGATTCCCCAGCCAAAGCCTAAAAACAGCAGCGACACAAAGCCCATGGGGTCCATGTGCGCCTTGGGATTCATGGATACACGGCCGAAGTAGGCCGGCGTCGGGTCGCCCAGCATCTGGGATGCCTTGGCGTGAGCAAATTCGTGGAAGGACAGGCCGATCAGAATCGCAGGAAGCATCATCAACGTCTCCATGATCCACTTCCCTGCCGAAGCCCCCAGGGAACCACCGCCCACTGCCATATCGGAAATGCGCTCCGCTGCCAGTATGACCACCAGCAGAAGCAGCATTCTGTTTTCATATAATTTCTTTCTCAATCGGACACCTCTTGAAATTTCATTAAAATAGTAATATCCAGTATATCTCGTTTTTCGGACAAAAGCCATAGCACATTTTTGACTTCACAGAAATAACATATTATATATGCTTCTGCAAAACATTATCATAATGAGGTGAACGACCATGTCCATTGATACTTACAAGTG
>JAFOGM010000038.1 GCA_017386805.1 Bacillota bacterium | reverse complement strand
GAACCAATTGGAGAAGATGGTTTGATCCTGAAAGGGAGTGAAATCGTAACGCTGGTTCCGGAAATCATGCAAAATGGACAATGGAAGAGCGTTGCATCCAGTACGTTACAATTTACGGAAATAGGGAAACTTCATAGAAATGGATCTACCATTTACGCAGAAGAGCCGGGCGTGATGACGTTAACGGCTTCTGGTTTCGGTCAGGAGACTAGCATTGAAATTACATCGGAATATGTTCCTGTGAAAGCCATTCGCCCCGCTGCTAACGGAACTTACGCGGTTCATGGAAGAAATGCAAACAGTACAAGCTCTGGAGACTTCCTGGATTTAACACTGTCTCATGGAGCAGGAAATGTGATCGTAGAGCCGAGTAATGCCAGCTATCGAAATCAGTGGACGATTGAATCCAGCGATCCAGAAATAGCAGAATATATGCCCAGTTCCATCGTTGCGGTTCTACCTAAAAAAGCTGGAACAGTAACCCTGACCGCGATTTCAGGGGATCCCCGATTAACGGAACCGGTTACAGGGACAAGTGTCATTACGATAGAATATAAGAACCCGATTGTAGATGTATTTGTTTGGGAAGAAGAAATCCAGATTAACAAAAATGAGACAAGGGAACTGCCATTGGCTTATATGGGAACCCGGGATGATTGTGAATATATTACAGAACCCGAGGTGGACTGGAACTTTGAAACCAGCGACGGTGGTGAGGTTGAAATTGCCCGCAGCTCACTGGGAATCCTGACGGGAAGTACAAATCCCGATGAATATTGTATGGCAAATACGAAATATCAAATCACTGGCGTAGCGGAAGGAACCGTTACAGTGACTGGTATTGCGCTGGATCAGACAAATGAACTTCAACCGATCACTTTCCGCGTTGTTGTTGGAGAAGGAGCAGAAGAAACTCCTGTGGATAGCCTCCAGACCGCAAGGGATGGGATCAAGGACGCTCAAAATTATCTTCTGAATAATATGGGAAGCGGATATACCTACGGATACGAATGGGAGGTCCTGTCTTTAACACGCTCTGGAAAGTCTGTAGAAACTGCGAACTATTTAAGTTCTGTAGAGACGAAGTATACTTCTCGTTTGGAGGAATTTGGACTGGATACCAAGCCTACAACCATGGCCCGCGTAGCGGTTGCCCTGGGTACCATTGGCGAAGACGCATCCGACTTCCGTGGTATCGATTTCATCGATATGATTTGTAACACCGATCGTATTACAGAAGGTGGAAACGAGCCTATGTGGGCGCTGATCGCTTTGGACAGCAGAGACTACCCTGTTCCCGAAGGAGCAAAGTGGACCAGAGAAAAACTGGTATCTGAGATCCTGTCGAAGTACCAGAACACACAGACTGGTGCCTTCGGATTAAACGATAATGTATCCACCAGTATCGATATGACAGCCATGGCACTTCAGGCGCTGGCTCCCTATGTAGACCAGAGAAAAGACGTTGCAGACGCTGTGGATAAGGCATTGGAATATCTGAAATCTGAAATGAACCGTGATGCGGGATATGGTGGAACGGTAGAATCCGCAGCCCAGGTATTGACTGCACTGACAGCTCTGGATATCGATGCTGCAGATGTGGAAACCGGGTTTGCGAAGAGCGTAGCCCGAAATCTGATCACAAACATCATGAGTTTCAAGGTGGAAGATGGCGAAGGATTCAAGCATCAGGCAGACGACAAAACTGCACAGAACATGAGCAGCATCCAGGCTCTGTATAGCTTGGAATCCTATCGCCGTTTCGTGGAAAATGAAAATGCGTTTTTCGATTTGACCGATGTAAACATGAGAGGATTGTTGCAGTCCAAAATCGATGATGCAGAATCTCTGACGGAAGACGATTACACGGAAGAATCCTGGAATGCATTACAGAGTGTTTTGGAAGAAGCGAAAGCGGTAGTAGGAGATTCAAGTTCAACAGACGAAGAACTGAAGAATGCAGCGGATGCGGTTGCCGCGGCAATCGCAGCATTGGAAGCTGCGAAGTCTGAAGGCGGAAGTGTTGCGCCGGAAGTGAAGACAATCACGGTAAAGTTCCGTCTTGTCGGGGATACAAAGCATGAAGCCGCAGAAGACCACAATGGTTATGTGAACTGGATCAAAACCTTCAATGTAACGATCCCTGAAGATGGAACTGTCTATGATGCGTTTGTTGCTGCGTTAGATAAAAAGGGAATGGACTTTGAAGAAGGCCAGCACAGTTATATCAGCAGTATCAAAGCACCGGCCGCAGCAGGCGGATATTGGCTTGGTGAATACGATAATGGTCCTTACAGCGGTTGGAAGTATATCGTAAATGGTGAATATCCCAACGTAGGATTGAGATATTATTGGCTTGAAGATGGGGATTCCATCGTATGGCGTTATGTAGATGACTATACAGATCGGGAGGATGCAACGGATGTAGGTTTCGGTGGGTCACAGTGACCCGTACGGGAATCGATGATCAGTTCGATCCCATGAGCCGATGTGAATGGATTCGGCACCATTCACAGTCCT
>JAFOGM010000364.1 GCA_017386805.1 Bacillota bacterium | reverse complement strand
CTGATGATGATTCCCAATGAACTGGTCATCATCACAAACTACGTGACCATGACGAATCTGGATCTGCGAAATACCTTCGCTGGTCTGATCCTGCCTTCGGTTACGTCGGTGTTTTACATCTATCTTCTGCGTGAAAACTTTGCGCAGATTCCCGATGAACTGTATTACGCGGCGAAAGTGGATGGAACTTCGGACTTCAAGTATCTGACCAAGGTTCTGATCCCCATCTGTAAACCTACGATCATCACCATTACCATTCTGAAGGTCATCGAATGTTGGAATTCCTACGTATGGCCCAGACTGGTCACCGATGAGGAAGCTTATTTCTTAGTTTCCAACGGGATCCAGGCCATCCGTGAAAGCGGGTTCGGCCGCGAAAATATCCCGGCCATGATGGCTGCGGTAGTTGTGATCTCCGTTCCGCTGATCGTGCTGTTCCTGATCTTCCATAAAAAGATCATGGAAGGTGTATCGAGAGGAGGGACCAAGGGATGATGAAACATACAAGAACGCTGGCGCTGATCCTGGCGCTGCTGATGGTCCTTTCACTGTTGACCGGCTGCCACGGCTCTAAGGGGATGGCGGAATTTGAGATCCCTGAGGAATTCGATGAAAGCCGCGAGTACGAAATCACCTTCTGGGCGAAGAACGATACCAATAAGGCTCAGACGGCGGTGTATGAACAGGCCATCAAGGATTTCGAAGCGCTGTATCCCAACATCCATGTGAATCTGCGCCTCTATACGGACTATGGCCGCATTTATAACGACGTTATCACCAACATTTCCACCAATACCACACCTAACGTGTGCATCACCTATCCGGACCACATCGCTACCTATTTGACCGGTGTCAACAGCGTAGTACCGCTGGACGAATTGTTCGCTGATGCGAAGTACGGCTTGGATGGAAGTGAAGTGAAGTTCGATGGCCCTGCCATGAGCGAAATCGTTCCTCAGTTCCTGGCGGAATGTGAATTCGACGGCCATCACTATGCGATCCCCTATATGCGTTCCACAGAAGCTTGTTATGTAAATAAGACCTATGTGGAAAAGCTGGGGTATACTTTACCGGAAACTTTGACATGGGACTTCGTCTGGGAAGTGGCAGAAGCGGCTACAAAGCAGGATAGTGAAGGAAACTACCTGGTCAACGGCCAGAAGATCATGATCCCCTTCATTTATAAGTCTACGGACAACATGATGATCCAGATGCTGAAGCAGAAGGATGCAGGCTATTCCACTGCAGAGGGCGATATCCTGATTTTCAACGATACCACAAAGGAACTGCTTTACACGGTGGCAGACCACGCCAAGACCGGCGCTTTCTCCACCTTTAAGATCTCCAGCTACCCGGCAAACTTCCTCAATGCGGGACAGTGCATCTTCGCAGTGGATTCTTCCGCAGGCGCTACCTGGATGGGATCCTATGCACCGCTTTCGGATATCAGTGCGGATAAGTTTGTGGAATTCGAAACAGAAGTCATGACCATTCCTCAGTTCGATCCGGAACATCCGGTGATGATCTCCCAGGGTCCGTCCATGTGCGTGTTCAATAAAAACGATCCCCAGGAAGTACTGGCAAGCTGGCTGTTTGCACAGTACATGCTGACGAATAAAGTACAGCTGGGCTATGCGCAGACCGAAGGCTATGTTCCTGTAACAACCAAGGCGCAGGAATCCGAAGAATATCTGGATTACCTATCCAAAATCGGTCAGGATAATGACCTGCACTATGAAGTGAAGATCGAGGCAGCTCACCTGCTGATGGAGAATACGGAAAATACTTTCGTAACACCGGTGTTTAACGGTTCTACTTCGCTGCGCGATACAGCCGGTCAGATGATCGAAAACGTGACCAAATCCGTCCGCAGAAAAGAAGTGGTGGACGATGCGTACATTGAAAAGCTCTACGGAGATATGACATCGCTTTATCGATTGGATCAGAAGGGCGGCGCAGGCGGAATTGGACCGGATGCAGAAGATCTGGGGCCGCTGCCGGTTGCTTCCAAGGTACTGCTGGGTACGCTGGCT
>JAFOGM010000363.1 GCA_017386805.1 Bacillota bacterium | reverse complement strand
TTTTTTGATTCCAATCAGCCAGGGAGAGCCATCCGGTTTTTCACCGATCACAGCAATATTTCCACCGAAATCCACGATTCCGCGGGTCACACCGTTTTCCTTCAGGAACAGGCGGACCTGATCCACGATATACCCTTTGGCAATCGCCCCCAGGTCCAGATGGGTTTCGGGAGTCAGCCACACGGAAAGTGCCTCTCCTGTCGGTGTTTCCAAGCCGATCAGTTCCAGCTTTTCATACCCCACACCCGGCAGTTCAGCTAAAATTTCTTCCTCCGCCGGAACGACGTTTTTTCCGGAAGAGAAATCCCACAGCGCCGACAGCTTTCCCACGGTCATATCAAAGCGCCCTTCGGACAGTTCGCAATACTCCTTCGCCAACCGCAGAAGTTCCATTGTATGCGTATCCTCGATATGAACACGTTCCCCATTGGCATGATTGATCATCCAGACATCACTTCCTTCGACCGTTCGGCTCAGTTTGTTTTCCAACTCTCTGGCCAGAGCAAACGCTTCCGCCGCCAGTGCTTCTGGATCCTCCACCGAATCATCCCACTCCTGCAGTTTTAAATTACATACGGTATTCAATAAAAAATCCTGTTTTTCTACCACAGGTTTCGCCGCCGGATTTCCACCGGAGCCACCAGCGGGGCCGCAGCCGGTCAGCGCCAGCCCCAGGGCCATGACCATGGACAGGAGCGCCGCCAAAGCGGCGCAATTGCCGCAGGACTTGGTCCGACGGGTGAATTTCCCGGATCTATGTTCAACGTTCATATCGTTTCCTCCCAAACAAATCGATGTGTTCTTATTTTATCACAATCAAACACATTTTAACAGTTTTGTGGACTTTTTATGCGCAAACTACGTCAAATACCTTGTATTCTACGGGATTCTCTGTTACGATGAAACTAATCGCTTTATCTGTGTAAAGTGCCGTTTTTCGGCCTTGCAGCATCTGGCAACATACGGAGCCTTACCTATCACCTGAAACCTCAGAACCTTTTGCGGGGCGTGATATCAACAGACTCCGGGCCACGCAGGAACAAAGCGCCTGCATGACTAAATCCGCAAAGGGGGATGCTCTTATGAAAACTACTAATAATGAAACCTTGATCAGTCTGCGCGGTGTATCTGTTGTATACGACGATGTCGTTGTATTGGATCACCTGGATCTGGACATCAAGGATAAGGAATTCGTTACTCTTCTGGGCCCGTCTGGCTGTGGAAAAACCACAACCCTGAGAATCATCGGCGGTTTTACGGAGCCCTCGACGGGTGACGTTTTTTTTGATGGCAAACGCATCAACGACGTTCCGCCCTACAAGAGAAACATCAATACGGTCTTCCAGCGCTATGCGCTGTTCCCGCATTTAAATGTCTATGAAAACATCGAATTCGGTCTGAAGATCTCCAACGTTCCCGAGGAAGAACGGAAGAAGCGCATCAAGGAAATGCTGGCCATGGTGGGCCTTTCCGGCTTTGAACTGCGCCGCGTCAACCAGCTGTCCGGCGGTCAGCAGCAGCGTGTAGCCATTGCCCGCGCTCTGGTAAACCATCCCCGGGTTCTCCTTCTGGACGAACCTCTGGGTGCTCTGGACCTGAAGCTGCGAAAAGAAATGCAGATCGAGCTGAAGAAGATCCAGCAGCAGCTGGGAATCACCTTCCTCTACGTCACCCACGACCAGGAAGAAGCCCTGACCATGTCCGACCGCATCGTCATCATGAAGAACGGCGAGATCCAGCAGATGGGTACCCCCATCGACATCTATAACGAACCCGTCAATGCCTTTGTTGCCGACTTCATCGGTGAATCCAACATCGTGGACGGCGTTATGATCGAAGACTACCTGGTGGAATTCGGCGGAAAGCGTCTGGCATGTCTGGATGCCGGCTTCGGTAAAAACGTAAAGGTAGACGTGGTGATCCGTCCGGAGGACTGGGAAATCTGCGCTCCGGAAAAAGGTCAGTTCCACGGTACCGTCATCTCCAAGATTTTCAAAGGCGTGCACTACGAAATGATGGTGCAGGCGCCCGGCGAAGAAGAGGAGTGGATGGTCCACACCATCGAAGATCATCCTGTCGGAAGCGAGATCGGTCTGATCCTGACACCCGACGATATCCATATCATGAACAAGATGTCTCCCGAAGAAGAAGCTGAGCTGGTCAGCGCACTGGAAGCCGACTCCATTCTGGAAGACGAAGACGAAGAAGACGAAGAATAGGAGGCGCTTATGAAAGCAAGAATCGCTGCGGCTCCCTACCTTCTGTGGGCCGTCCTGTTCATCATCATCCCCATGGGATTGGTGGGCTGGTATGCCATCACCGACATGGACGGAAACCTGACCCTGGAAAACTTCACTCAGGGAATGCGGTTTGCCCCCGTTATCGGGACCTCCGTATGGCTGGCAATCATCGCCACCGTCCTCTGCCTCATCATCGCCTATCCCCTGGCTTACATGATCTCCCGAAAGAGCGGAAACGGCCAGCGGACCATGCTGCTTCTGGTGATGCTTCCCATGTGGATGAACTTCCTGCTGCGAACCTATGCCTGGATGACCCTGCTGGAAAACAACGGGATCATCAACCGCCTTCTGGGCCTCATTGGCTTAGGTCCCTTTGAAATGATCAATACCCCGGGTGCTGTGGTCCTGGGGATGGTATATAACTACCTTCCCTTCATGATCCTGCCCCTGTACTCCGTCATGACCAAGATCGAACCCCTGCTCATCGAAGCAGCCACCGATCTGGGCTGTTCCCCCTGGGAAACACTGAAGCGGGTGACCCTGCCTCTGTCCCTTCCCGGAATTGCTACCGGAGTTACCATGGTCTTCGTACCGTCGGTGTCCACCTTCGTTATCTCCGTCATGCTGGGCGGCGGTTCCTTCATGCTGATCGGTGACCTGATCGAAATGCAGTTCCTGGGAAATGCCTACAACCCCCATTTAGGTGCGGCTCTGTCCCTGGTGCTGATGGTGATCCTTCTGATCTGTATGGTTCTCACCGATATGTTCAGTAATCCCGAGGAAAAGGAGGGCCTGTTATTATGAGTAAGAAACAGAATTCCTTCGCCTCCAATTTATACATTTTCATCGTCATGGCCTTCATGTACATCCCCATCCTGGTGATGATCATCTACTCCTTCAACGACAGTAAGAGCCGCGGTGCCTGGGCCGGTTTCACTACCAAGTGGTACGTGGATCTGTTCCACAACGAAGCCATTCTCCAGGCGCTTTGGAACACTCTGGTGGTTGCGGTGATCTCCTCCGTGGTGGCTACCATTTTAGGTACCGCCGCTGCCGTAGGGATCCAGGCCATGAAAAAGAGAAACCGTGAGCTGATCATGAACTTCACCTACCTTCCGGTCATGAGCCCGGAAATCGTTATGGGTGTTTCCCTGATGCTGCTGTTCGTCATGTTCAAAGTGGACTTCAGTTTGATCACCGTGATCATCGCACACATCACCTTCAACGTTCCCTACGTGATCCTGTCCGTTCTGCCGAAGCTTCGTCAAATGGATAAGTACTTATTCGAAGCCGCCATGGATCTGGGCTGTACGCCCATCCAGGCCTTCCTGAAGGTCATGCTTCCGGAGATCCTTCCGGGCATCATCTCCGGCTTCCTGATCGCCTTTACCTTCTCCCTGGACGATTTCAACATCTCCTACTTCGTCAGCGGAGAACGGGCTCAGACCCTGCCGGTGCTGATCTACTCCATGACCAGAAAGCGTGTCAGCCCCGAGATCAATGCTTTGTCGGCAATCATCTTCGTGGTTGTCCTGACCGTCCTGATCATCACCAACATCAACGACATCCGCAAGGAAAAGCAGATGCAGAAAGGAGGCCGCCGTGGGTAAACAACTTACGCTGCGCCGGACGGTTTCTCTCTG
>JAFOGM010000362.1 GCA_017386805.1 Bacillota bacterium | reverse complement strand
GATCAGTACTTCGTTATCGTAGATTTCCATGGTGTTGTCAACCTTGTCAGCCGGCTGCGGTAAAACGCCAACGGGGGAAATTACACGGTGAGTTCCGTAAGGGCATCCTTTTTTCTGCATGATGTTCATCCTCCTTAAATTCGTTTCGAAAATGTGTTTCGAAAAACGTTTTGAATTAGTTTTATGCATTGCACTCAACGGCTGGATCAGCCCAGTCGTTCGAGGCAGGTACATAGTTGATTATTGTGCGCGCAAAAAGATAGTGCTCGCTGTTACCATTTTACCGCAAATTATGTGCCAAAACAACCCTTTCAGTTAGATTTTCGGCTAGGTTTTTTGTAATTGAAAATTTCTTCTGTTTTTCTTTCGGTTTTTCGTGAATTTTTTGTCAGCCAATTCTTTCTGATTTTTATATAGACAAATTTCTCTCAAAAATCATTTGTTTTCGAACCGAAATCGGTTCAAACCATCAAAAAACGCGAACCGTTTTCGGTTCGCGTTTTTCACTTCTATTTTTCCGCAATTTTTACCACTTTTTCTGTTAAAGTTCCCTTTTTTCCGTAATATCTTCGCTTGCGATCCCATACTTCTTTTTCTTCCGGACCATCTGGGTCTGACTGATTCCGATGGCCTTCGCCGCTTTACGGGTGGATCCATATTTCTCACAGGCGTATTCAATGATCTTCTTTTCGAAGTTGTCCACCATGTCCTGAAGACTCACCTCGATCGTACCGGAGGCTCCTTCCACCATGGCTTCAAAATCCGTATCCACATCGACCATCACCTCTGCGTGGAGTTCGTGCATGACATCGAAGATATTGATCATATCTCCCTTGGTACTGATCATCAGACGCTGGATGGTATTTTCCAGTTCACGGATGTTCCCGGGCCAATCACATTCCTCCATGTAGGCCACTGCTTCTTTGGCAATGGAACAACCCGTTCCGAACTTATCATTGTATTTTTTCAGGAAATACTGAACCAGTTCCGGGATTTCCGTACGCCGTTCATTCAGGTTGGGAACCCGGATGGGGAACACGTTGAGACGGTAATATAAATCCTGACGGAAGGTCTTGGATTCCACCATTTCCAACAGGTTCCGGTTAGTTGCGGCCAGGATACGGACGTTGCATTTTACTGGTTTCGTCCCGCCAACGCGGTAGAATTCGCCGTCCTGGATCACTCGCAGAAGCTTGGCCTGCATTTCCAGCGGCAGTTCCCCCACTTCGTCCAGGAAGATGATCCCGTTGTCAGCAATTTCAAAATACCCCTTTTTCCCGGCTGAATTCGCTCCGGTGAAAGCGCCTTTTTCATAGCCGAACAGTTCCGATTCGATCAGTTTTTCCGAAATGGAGGCACAGTTGATCTTCACATAGGGCTGCATGTTTCGGCTGGAATTTTTCTGGATAATGGAAGCCACTTTTTCTTTCCCGACCCCGGTATCCCCGGAAATCAGTACGTTGCAGTCGTATTTGGACACCGAAAGGATCTCTTCCAATACCCGGTTCATGGCCTTGCTGGAGCAGATAAAGTCGTCGACCTTACTGCTTTTGGCCATTTCTTCCTGGAGGACTTTTCGATTCTTTCTCAGGGAATACGCCACGTTATCGCGGATGGTATAGGTTGTCCCCTTCGACTGGGACTCCTTCAGATAGGGATAGATCTCCCTTAAAATTTCAATGTCGAAGTCCGCATAATCCTCGTGGAAACCGTCAGCGCAGCGGATCTCGATGCGCCGGGAGATTGCCTCGGTGATGTATAATGCAATATTGTAATTGTTCACCATGTTGGCGAAATATACCGTTCCGCCGGGCTTGGTGGACATGATATTGATGGTTTCAGCCCCGGATAAGTCCGCGCAGTTGATGCTCAGATCAAAGAGACCGGCATCCAGCTTTTCCAGGCATTCCACGGGTTTTAAGATGTTGACATAATGGATCGACGTAAAGGTTTCTTCCATCAATTGGACCATTTCTTTCGTCCGGACACCGATGTCGCTGTTCTTATCAAACAAACAGATGATCTCCGCATCGGGCGCCGCTTTCCGGATCACATGACCGAAGAGAATATTGGTCAGAAGGCCGTTCCCTACTACCAGGCAGCGCTTCTTTCCACGGGCGCTCTGGTACACCGAATACAGAGTTCCGGATTCATCCAGAGTGTAGAGCAACAGGTCGATGGGGATATCCTCCGGCTTTGGAATCAGCGGAAAGTCCGGGAAAATGATGGCGTACCCTTCCACTTCGATCTGGGAATAAGCCATGTCCACCGCGGTGATGCGATTGATATATAAAGGAACATTGGCCATGGAGACGTTGCAGATCACCTGATCTCCCGGCCGAAGTCCGGAAGGATTGTCAAACTTCGTTCCGATCTCCTCCACCGTACCAAAGAGAACCCCCGCCGTATCTGTAACGGGATTATGGAGCTTTCCGCGTTTGAATACGATATCCATGATGCGCTCTTTGATCTTGTCCACATTGTTGTCCGTTTCCACGCAGAGCTGGCGGAAATTGGTCCCTTCGATGTGGATTCTTTTCACAGAAACACGCATTTCCCCCGGTCCGATCTCCCGGGAATTATCCAGTCGCCAGGCGGATGTAGGCAAAACAAATTTCGGTTCTATTACGCGATCGATTCCGTACTTTTCAAACATAGCTTCCTCCAAGGTGATGCAAAATCGGTTCACTTTTCCGGTTATCCTAAGGATATACCATTGGCACGGTTTTTGCAATTAAAATATAACTGTAAATGATAATTATTTTGCGCGTAAGCGCATTACGAAAGTAAAGGAGAAATTACAATGGAAAAGAAGATTGCTTCCACATTAAGACTGAGAATGTCCCACAAAGATGCTCACTACGGCGGTAGCTTAGTTGACGGTGCTCACATGGTTCACCTGTTCGGCGACCTGGCTACCGAACTGCTGATCATCGCTGACGGCGACGAAGGTCTGTTCCTGAGATACGACGAAGTAGAATTCCTGGCTCCCACCTATGCTGGCGACTACATCGAAGTATACGGCGAAATCACCAAGATGGGCAACACCTCCAGAACTATGGAATTCGTTGCTAAGAAGGTTGTTGCTGCTCGCCCCGACGTTAGCCCCTCTGCTGCTGACTCCCTGGAAGAACCCATCGTTGTTGCAAGAGCTAAGGGTGTTTGCGTAACTCCGAAGGCTTCTCAGAGAAAGTAATTTCTCACCAAATTTGAGTACAAGTACGAAAACATATACATACACTCATACCACAGATGCCTTCCACCGGAAGGCATTTGTGGTCTTTGCATAGTTTTGCGATACTGTCGCGAGAAAGGATCACAACATGAGATTAAATAAGTACATTGCGCAGAGCGGGGTTGCCAGCCGCAGAAAGGCTGACGAACTGACTCTGGCAGGAAAAGTCAAGATCAACGGCGTGGTTATGGACCAGCCCGGCTACGACGTACAGGAAGGCGACGTGGTTACCGTCAACGGCCAGGACATCCGTCCGGAAAAGAAGATGGTCTACATCGTTCTGAACAAGCCCAAGGGCTTCGTTACCACCGCAAAGGATGACCAGGATCGTCCCACCGTCATGGACCTGGTGACCGACATCGAAGAGCGCATCTTCCCCATCGGTCGTCTGGACTACAACACCACCGGGATGCTGCTGATGACCAACGACGGCGACCTGGCATACCGTCTGACCCATCCCAAGCACCACGTGTATAAGACCTATCGCGCCCGCGTCAACGGCATCTTATCCATGGACAAGGCAGAACGTCTCCGCAGAGGCGTAGACATCGGCGGTTTCGTCACCTCCAAGTCCAAGGTAGAAATCCTGAAGCACGGCGATCACTCCACCATCGTGGAAATTCAGATCTACGAAGGTAAGAACCGTCAGGTAAGAAAGATGTTTGCTTCCGTAGGAAACAAGGTCATCGACCTGGAACGCATTGCCATCGGCGACCTGCATCTGGGCCACCTGAAGTCCGGTCACTGGAGAAAGCTGACCCAGCGCGAAATCGAATATCTCAAGAAACTGTAAGTACTCATCAAAAAGAAGAAAACCCCAGACGTCATCCGACGTCCGGGGTTTTTTCGTTCATTTGATTTTTCCGACCTGCAGCGTCTTCTACAGCGTCAGCATTTCTTTGATCCCCTCAGCGAAGTCCAGTTTCGTACCGGTTTTCGCCTGGAGTTCTTCCTTCGTCAGACCAGGCGCCATGGCTTTCACCACGGGTACGGGATTTCCATCTTCCAGCCCTTCGAAATCGATGATGCAGAGTTCGGTGACCAGGGTGTTGACACAACCCTTGGCTGTCAGAGGCATGGTACATTCATCTAAGACACGGAATTCCCCGTCCTTCGTACAGTGTTCCATTGCCACGATCACGCGAGGTGTACCGGCCGCCAGGTCCATGGCGCCGCCCACACCGCTGATCTTCTTTCCGGGGACCATCCAGTTTGCCAGATTTCCATGACGATCCACCTGAAGGCCGCCCAGAACCGTGGCGTTTAAGTGTCCGCCGCGGACCATGGCGAAGGCCATGGTGCTGTCGAAGCAGCAGGCTCCCGGAATCAAGTTAATGTAGAAGCCGCCGGCATTGATCAGGTCTCTGTGACCTTCCGGATGGTTGTGATCCGTCTGTTCCCCGCCGTGGCGTTCCCACCAGTCATACAGCTTTTCTTTCGACTCGTACATGGACCGGTCGGGAAGTTCCTTCCCCTGGCCCACGTAGCCGTTTTCCCCGTGAAGCAGGATGGTCACCCCTTCCGGAAGATAGTTTCCGATGAGGGTAGGGATCCCGATCCCTAAATTTACAAAGTCACCGTCGTTTAACAGGGTGGCGATGTTTTTCGCGATGATATGTCGTTTCGTCGTCATCTAAATCACCACCTTCTCTGTTTTCACTACGTAATCCACGAAGACACCGGGAAGCTGGATGGCTTCCGGAGACAGTTCTCCCGGTTCCACGATTTCTTCCGCTTCCAGGATCACCAGCTTTCCGGCCATGGCCATGCTGATATTGAAATTGATCCCGGTGTATTTGAATACCGCATTCCCCATGCGGTCAGCCTTCCAGGCTTTCACCAGAGAAACGTCGGATTTCAGCGGGAGTTCAAAGAGATATTCCTTCCCGTCGATGACGCGGGTTTCCTTCCCCTCGGCAACCACAGTTCCCACGCCGGTAGGCGTGTAAAAGCCGCCGATGCCGGCACCGCCGGCGCGGATCCGTTCCGCCAGCGTCCCCTGGGGAACCATTTCCATTTCCAGTTCGCCTTTAAAGACCTGCTCCGTGATTCTGGGCTGACCGCCGCAGTAGGAGATGATTGCCTTCTTCACCAGATGCTTTTCCAAAAGCGGCGTGGAATTCATTTCGAAGGGGCTGTAGCCGTTTCCGAAATCCTCTGCAATGACAGTCAGTTCCCCGATGTTCTGTCGGGCTACCTCCCAAACCAGATTAGAGGGAAAACCAAAGCCGCCGAAGCCGCCGATCATCAAGGTGTCACCCTGCTTTACTTTAGAGATGGCCTCCTGGAGGCCGATCACTTTATCCATAAACGACCTCCTCTACTTCTGATCTTTGATATAAGCGATCCCCGCTTTGATGGCCTGTTCATTCAGCGCCATCATATCTTCTTTTCCACCCAGAACGTGGTGCATGGTATGAACGATTTCTTCCTCTGTGAAGAGACCGGTCTGAGCCACAAAAGCTCCCAGCATCACCAGGTTGGAGATCTTACGGTTTCCCATATTGCGGGCGATGTCATCGATGGGAATCGCCACCACATTCAAGTCAGTTCTCTTGGGAGGATTGGTGGCGTTACTATTCATGAATACCCAACCACCAGTCTGAATCTGATTTTCATAGGCGTCCATGGAAGCCTGGTTAAAGATCAGCATCGTATCAGGAGACCCTACCACAGGAGAGCCTACTTCTTCATCGCTGACAACCACAGTACACATGGCGGTACCGCCGCGCTGCTGGGTTCCGTAGGACGGTAAAAATGTTGCGAATTTATTGTGATCGCTGGCTGCGTATCCTAAGATTTTACCCACCAGCATAACACCCTGGCCGCCGAAGCCGGCCAATTTCATTCTTTTTTCCATGGCGACCTCCTATTCTTCAGCACTGTTGTCTCTGAACACGCCCAGAGGGAATTCCTTCATGGTTTCGTTGCGCATGAATTCCAGGCTCTTCACCGGAGACATACCCCAATTGGTGGGGCAATTGGACAACAGTTCAATGAAGGAGAAGCCCTTCTTGTCCAACTGGTTCTGGAAGCCCTTGCGGATGGCCTTTTCTGCGGCCAGCACGTGAGCCGGAGAATCCAGAGCGCAGCGTTCGATGTAAACGGGCGCTTTCAGCTGATTCAGGATCTCACAGATGTGCATAGGATAGCCCTGCAGCGGTGTTCTGCCGTCCTGTGCAGTGGTTGCCTTCTGGCCCATCAGTGTGGTGGGAGCCATCTGGCCGCCGGTCATTCCGAAGATGCTGTTATTCACGAAGACAACGGTCAGGTTTTCGCCGCGGTTTGCATAGTGCATGATTTCTGCCAAACCGATGGAAGCCAAGTCACCATCGCCCTGATATACTAAAACGAATTTTTCCGGAGCAGAGCGCTTTAAGCCGGTAGCTGTAGCCGGAGCTCTTCCGTGAAGAGATATGATCTGGTCCGTATCGGTTGTCCAGCACATCAATGCGCCGCAGCCGATGGGCTGTACCATAACGGTATTGTCTGCGATACCGAATTCGTCCACAAGACCAAGAATCAGTTTATTGGCCACACCGTGAAGACAGCCGGGGCAATAGCCGCTGGGGCGCTTCTGCATGGCATCAGGTCTCTTATAAATCTTTTCCATACTGTCTCCCTCCTATTTCCAATCCTGCTCAATGTGGAGCATCATCTGTTCTTCCACTTCTTCCGAACTGAAGACGATACCTGCAGATCGACCGTAGGTAGCGATGGGGATTCGACCCTGAACACCACGTTCGATGTCTTCTACCATTAAGGCAGGAATGGACAATTCCAGACACAGGATTCCCTTGACCTGCTTTTCATCCAGCTTCTTCAGAGAGTCGTAGGGGAAGGGCCATACAGTGATGGGACGGATCAGACCTGCCTTGATGCCCTTGTCTCTCAGCTGACGAATGGTACTCTTCGCTACACGAGCACTGGTACCGTAAGCCACGATGACATATTCCGCATCTTCCATCATGTACTCTTCGACTTGGACTTCCTTTTCTGCGATGGTAGCATAACGAGCTGCCTGAACTTTGTTCCACTGTTCCTGATCCCGTTCATCGGTGATCATGGTTGCGGAGCATCGTCTCTTGGGATTGTACGGATTCATGAAAGGAGATGTGTAAATGGGATATTCTTCTCTCTGCACGTCTTTCATAGGGGGCAGTTCCACCGGTTCCATGAGAGAACCGATACAGCCGTCCATCAGCACCAGTGTAGGCGCCTTGTATTC
>JAFOGM010000037.1 GCA_017386805.1 Bacillota bacterium | reverse complement strand
TTCCATATTCTTTTAAAACGCTGAGAGTCAGATCCACGTAAGAGGCGGACTGCAGCGGTGTTGTCATATAAATGGTGCTGTCTTCCGGGCGCAGAGGAAGCGCCAGCAGAAGGCCGGTGATGAACTGGGAACTGACGTCGCCGGGAAGGTGGAAGGATCCGGCCTGCAGAGGGCCGCAGACGGTCAGCGTCTTCGTATTCGGATTTCTGATAAAGGTCACGCCTTTTGTCCCCAGACAATCTTCATAGACGCCCAGAGGACGATCCATGAGACGTCCCTGACCGGTAAAGGTGACAGGACGGGCTTCCAGAGCGGCCAGAGGAATCAAAAACCGAAGGGTGGATCCGGATTCGCCGCAATTCAATAGAGTTTCACCGTTTTTCAACGCTTCCAGACAGCGGAGCGTGGCACGGATGTCTTCGTTCTCGCCGGGGTTGTGGACCGTTCCGCCGCCAGCCAATGCGGCGCAGATCAATGCGCGATGACCTACACTTTTGGAAGGCGGAAGGAAGATCTGTCCGGAAGGAAGCCGATGGATGTGGAGTTCAGAAGTCATTACAGATCACCTCCGCAGATTCTGCGCTGAGCCAGCGTTTCCATGACAGCAGCCAGATGATCTTTCGTCAGCGTATCCACGAAAGCTTCTCCCAGATCCTCCAGAAGGACCAGACGGATCTTTGAACCGTCGGCCTTTTTGTCGATGGTCATGTGTTCCACCAGATCCATAAGGGGAATGTCGGTGGAAGTGGGGAGCCCGTTGGCTTCCAGAAGGTCTTTCAATGCTGTGAACAGCGGGTGACCGATTTCGTCAGAAGGGGTCAGTCCCAGTTCCTGTCCGAAGGCCACGGCCAGAAGCATTCCTAAGGCAACCCCTTCGCCGTGGATGTAGCGTTGGTACTGTCCGATGGTTTCCAGAGCATGGCCGAAGGTGTGGCCGAAATTTAAAAGCATTCTGCGGCCGGTATCGCGCTCGTCTTCTTCCACGACGATGCGTTTCAGATCGCAGCATTTATAAACGATATAAGGCATTTCTTCCATCAGTTCCCTGCGGTTTTGATACTCTGTCAGGGAATCGAAGAAGTCGCGGTCAAAAATGGCAGCGTACTTGATGACTTCTGCCATTCCGCCGGAAAATTCCCGGTCGCTGAGGGTGGCCAGAAGCTCGGTATCGGTGATCACCAGACGGGGCTGATGGAACGCTCCCACCAGGTTCTTTCCGCTGGGAAGATTCACGGCAGTCTTTCCACCCACGCTGCTGTCCACCTGGGATAACAGGGTGGTAGGGATCTGCACGAAGTCGATTCCCCGCATATAGGTGGCCGCAGCAAAACCGCCCAGGTCACCGGCAACCCCACCGCCGAAGACGATGAGAAGGCCGCTGCGGGTCAGTTTGGAGACTGCCATAAAGTCCAGAAGTTCTTCCAGAACAGCCATGGATTTGGAAGATTCTCCGGAGGGGATCGTAAAGACGCTGTGCTTGATTCCGGCCTGAGTCAGGCTGGTTTCCAGACGGCTTCCGTAGAGCTTCCAGGGAGTTTCGTCCGCCAGGACGATTGCCTGAGAGCCGGAGTGGATCTGGCGGATCAAGGCACCTGCATGGTCCAGAAGACCGCCGTCGATATGAATGTCGTAAGAGTGTTCCTGTAAGTTGATGTGTAATGTTTTCATGTCGTTCACCCATTGTCGTACTATTCTCATAATATTATAGTTTAACACAGCAATGCTGCAAAATCAAGAAAGGGGGAAGGTTGTCATAGAACGGGGGCTGGAAACATATACATTACCAGCAGAAAGGAGTGGGACGATGGACAGTTGTAACATATATAAAGATATTGAAAAGCGAACCAGCGGGGAGATCTACATCGGTGTGGTGGGACCGGTACGGACGGGGAAATCCACCCTGATCAAGCGATTCATGGACCTGATGGTCCTTCCCAACGTGGAAGATGGCTATGCAAAGCAGAGGATCCAGGATGAACTTCCCCAGAGCGGAAGCGGAAAGACGATCATGACCACGGAGCCGAAATTCGTACCGGCAGAGGCCGTGGCCCTGACCCTTCCGGGGAAGGTCAATCTGAAGGTACGGATGGTGGATTGCGTCGGGTATCTGGTGGAAGAGGCCCTGGGCCACAGGGAGGATGGGGTTCAGCGAATGGTCAGTACACCCTGGAGCAGCGAACCCATGCCCTTTGACAAGGCGGCGGAACTGGGAACGGAGAAGGTGATCCGGGATCATTCCACCATTGGGATCTTAGTGACCACCGACGGATCCATCTGCGGGATCGATCGGGAAAGTTATATCCCTGCAGAAGAGCGGGTCATCGAGGAATTCCGTCAGCTGAAAAAACCCTTTGCAGTGGTTCTGAATTCCAGGGAGCCGAATAGCCCTGCGGCAATCGCCCTTCGGGACCAGCTGGCGGAAAAATACGCAGCTCCGGTGATTGCCGCGGATTGTAAGACCATGG
>JAFOGM010000361.1 GCA_017386805.1 Bacillota bacterium | reverse complement strand
TAAACGATTTCGCCGTCGATTACGGTCATGATTACGTTAGCGTCCTTGATTTCGTCCGGATCGATTTCATACAGGTTCTTGTCCAGAACTACCATGTCGCAGTACTTACCTACGCCCAGGGTACCTCTTTCGTTTTCTTCGTAGGAAGCGTATGCAGCTTCTACGGTGAACATTCTGATTGCTTCATCCAGAGTTACGCCGTTTTCCGGATACCATGCTTCTCCAGTGGAGCCCTTTCTGGTTACTGCGGAATAGATGTTCGGCAGCGGATCGAAGGGTTCAACCGGGCAGTCGGAGCCACCGCACTGGTGAACGCCCAGGTCGATGTATCTTCTCCAGTTGTAGGACTGCTTCGCCAGTTCGGGACCTACGCAGTCGTCAACGATGTTGGAGTCGGACTTCACGAAGATGGGCTGTACATAAGCGATCATGTTGAACTTCTTGAATCTTTCCTGCTGTTCTTCGTCCATGATCTGGCAGTGGATCACACCGTGTCTGCAGTCTACTCTCGGATAATCGTAGATTACCTTTTCTACGGTCTTCAGAACCTGTTCCAGGGAACCGTCGCCGATGCAGTGGGTAACTACGTCGTAGCCGTTCTGCTGAGACATTTCGTAGATCTTGTGCAGTTCTTCATCGGTGAACAGGCTCAGGCCCTTCACGCCAGGATCGTTCTTATATTCTTCTCTCATAGCTGCAGAGTGTGCACCCAGAGAACCGTCGTTCAGGAGCTTGATGGGACCGAACTTGAAGCGGCCGATCTTGTCCTTCATCTTGTATCCCATATCGAAGAATTCCTTCAGCTGAGCGCTGTTCTGGAATCTGATCTGTTCGTAGATACGGATGGGCAGTTCGCCTTCTTCTACCAGTTCCTTATAAGCCTGTAAGTTCTGCTTCAGGTCGCCTTCTACCAGCAGGTTGAAGTCGTCGGTGTGAGCCTGAACGATACCCTTCTTCACTGCGTTCTGGGTAGCCTGCTTCAACAGAGCCTTGGTCTGAGCCAGGTCATAAGTAGCGAATTCCTTGGTCAGGATCGCAGTGGTGTTTTCACGAACGTAACCATTGGGCTTACCGTCTGCGCCGAAGTCCATGGTTTCCTTAGTGTCAGGAGTTTCATTCCACAGTCCGCACAGTTCCAGAGCCTTGGTGTTAGCGCAGGCAATGTGGCCACAAGCTCTTACTAAAGCGATGGGAACATCTTCTGCGATGGCATCCAGGTCGTGTCTGTCCGGCATCTTGTTGGTGTCAGACCAGTAGTCCTGGTTGAAAGATCTGCCCAGAACCCAACGTCCTTCTGCTCTTGCAGCTTCCACGTCAGCAGCCATCCAGGACTAGCATTCTTCCCAGCTCTTAGCTTCGGTCATGTCGATTCTCTGTAACAGAGATCCGTAGAACAGCATGTGCATGTGGGTATCGCAGAAACCGGGCAGAGCCAGCTTACCTTCCAGGTCTACCTTCTTTGCTTCTTCGCCAGCAACAGCCAGGATCTCTTCGTCGGAACCGACTCTCAGGATCACGCCGTCCTTTACCCAAATAGCGCTGACTTCCGGATATGCATTATCCATGGTCTTGATCACGCCATTATAAAATACTGTGTTCATGATATTTTTCCTCCTTATATTGAATCGACTAAGCTTCGTATACAACTTCACCGTCGATGACGGTCATTACCACGTTGGCATCCTTGATTTCATCGGGATCACATTCGTAAATGTTCTTGTCGATGACAGCCATATCGCAGTACTTACCTACACCCAGAGTACCTCTTTCCTGTTCTTCGTAGGATGCGTAGGCAGCTTCGGTGGTGAACATTCTCACCGCTTCATCCACGGTCACGCCGTTTTCCGGATACCAGGGCTGTCCATTGGAACCCTTTCTGGTTACAGCGCAATAGATGTTGGGCAGAGGATCGAAGGGTTCTACCGGGCAGTCGGAACCGCCGCACTGGTGAACACCCAGGTCGATGTATCTTCTCCAGTTGTAGGACTGCTTCGCCAGTTCGGGGCCTACACAATCGTCAACAACGTTGGAGTCGGACTTCACGAAGATGGGCTGTACATAAGCAACCAGGTTCAGCTTCTTGAAGCGTTCCTGCTGTTCTGCGTCCATGATCTGGCAGTGGATCACACCGTGTCTCCAGTCCGGTCTGGGATCTTCGTAAATCACGCGTTCTACGGTCTGTAATACCTGTTCCAAAGAAGCATCGCCGATGCAGTGAGTTACCACGTCGAAGCCGTTCTTCTGAGCCAGGGAGTAGATTTCATACAGATCTTCGTCGGAGAACAGACTCAGACCCTTTACGCCGGGATCGTTCTTGTATTCTTCTCTCAGAGCTGCAGAGTGAGAACCGATGGAACCGTCGTTCAGTAACTTAACGGGACCGAACTTGAAGCGGCCGATCTTATCCTTCATCTTGTAACCCAGAGCCAGGAAGTCCTTCATCTGTTCGATGGTCTGGAATCTGGTCTGCTGATATACACGGATGGGTAATCTGTCTTCTTCTACCAGTTCCTTGAAGGCCTGTAAGTTCAGCTTCAGGTCGTTTTCCTGAATGATATTGAAGTCATCGGTGTGGCACTGAACGATGCCCTTGGCCAGAGCCTTCTGGCAGGCGCTTTCAATGATATTCTTAACTTCGTCCTTGGTGTACTTCTGGAATACGTTCATTGCCACGTTGGAGCTGTTTTCTCGAACGTAACCGTTGGGCTTTCCATCCGGTCCGAAGTCGATGGTTTCCTTGGTGGTGGCAGGATCTTCATCCCACAGACCGCAAACCTGCAGAGCCTTGGTGTTCAGGCAGGAGATATGGCCGCAGGCTCTCTGCATGTAAATGGGAACTTCATCGGAGATAGCATCCAGGTCGTGACGATCCGGCATCTTCTGCGTTCCGGTCCAGTAGGTCTGGTTCCAGCCCCAGCCCAGTACCCAGCGGCCTTCTTCCTTGGCCTTGGGAACATCAGCCTTGATCAGTTCCACGATGTCATCGTAGCAGGTAGCCTGACCCATGTCGATTCTCAGAGAGAATACGCCGAAGTGCATCAGGTGCATATGTGTATCGCAGAAGCCGGGAACAGCCAACTTACCGCCCAGATCTACTTTCTTGGTGTTTTCATCCGCCAGAGCCAGGATCTCTTCGTCAGAACCCACTCTCAGGATCACACCATCCTTGACCCAAATAGCGCTGACTTCGGGATATGCATTGTCCAGGGTCTTGATCACGCCATTGTAAAAAATAGTACTCATTTCATTTTCCTCCTTGTATCGATGCCACTACCGCGCCGGTATTGCGCAATAATTCAGAAACATTCCTAGTTTAATTGTAACAAATCCACCCTTTTGACACAAGGACAATATCCCGCTAATAAAATGAAATTCTTTAATTACAGCCATAAAAAAAAGCGCAGTGTTACTGCGCTTGTTCAAATAATTCCATAGCCTTTTCCAGCTGACGGTCCTGTACTTTTCCGTTTTCATCCACGTCATCCCAGGTCAGATCCACCACGATGTCAGGCGTCATTCCCACACCCTGGATGGCCTTTCCGGAGGACGTATAGTATTGCATGGTGGTCAGCTTCAGAGCCCCGCCATTGATCAGGCTCTGGGTGGTCTGGATCACACCCTTGCCGTAGGTCTGGGAACCCACCACCAGGCCGCCGCCGTATTCCTGAACGCCGGCTGCCAGAATCTCCGCCGCACTGGCCGATCCGCCGTCCACCAGCAGGACGTAGGGCAGCTTCGTCTTTCCGTTTTCGGTCTTGTAATAGGTCTTCTCACCCTTCTGGTTTTCCGCATAGACCACCGTTGCCGCATCCATCAGTTCATCGGCAACCTCGATGGCGCTGGAGACCACACCGCCGCCGTTGTTTCGCAGGTCGATGATCAATCCGTCCACCTTGGCCTCTTCCATCTTTCGCAGCTCCGCCGCAAAGTCCTTTCCGGTATTCAGTTCGAAACCGGAGATGCGCAGATACCCAATGTTGTTTTCCTTCATTTCCGCATAGACGGTCACGTCGGTCAGCGTATCGCGCTGGATTTCAAATTCCAGGATCTCCGTTCCGCGCAGGATGGTGATCTTGACCATGGTATCCTTTTCACCGCGGATCTTTTCTGCCGCTGCGGACATCTGGCCTCCGGTATAAGTGACACCATCCACCCCGATGATCAGGTCCTTCGTACGGATCCCTGCCTTCTGGGCCGGGGACTGGTCAGTAACGGAAATAACTTCGATGTAATCCTCTTCATTGGCGGACATGGTGACCCCGATCCCACTGTAATTTCCCTGCAGCTGGTCGATCAGCGTCTTAAATTCCTCTTCGGTCAGATATTCCGAATAGGGGTCGTCCAGTCCAGCCACC
>JAFOGM010000360.1 GCA_017386805.1 Bacillota bacterium | reverse complement strand
CCAGATTGGTTTCGCTGACCGTACAGAACTGTACTTCTGTCACACCACATTCATTCAAAAGAAACTTTTCCACCGGTCGTCTCTGTTCTTCCGTCACAGACCCATAACCAAAGAAAATTGTTTTATCGATCTTATAATTCAAACTGGTGATCACGTTTTCAATGGGATTTTCATCAAAGAATTCAAAGTTTACGATCATATTGTCACCTCATTTATGAAGTTAACCATAAAAGCTGCCTCTTATTCTCATTATATCACTATACAAAAAGACCTGCATCGATAAGTGCAGGTCTTCCTTCATAATCTTATTCTTCATCCATTCCCAAAAGATCACCGATGTAACAACCGTCAGGACTGCAGTAAATACCGTTACCTTTGGCTTCCGCATTGTTTCCCTTCAGGATCTCAATCATTTCTTCTTTGGTATATGTATTGATAGCCACCTTCTTACCATTCACATACATAGTAGGAACACCGGTGGGCTGGAGAACATTTTTCGCATATTCTCTTGCCTTCTTTTGCTTTTCATAGTAAGTCCCATTGATCAGAGATTCTCGGAACGCAGCGCCATCCAGGCCAACACTGACTGCGATTTCAGTCAGTACATCCACTTCACCGATATCCTTTTCATCAGTGAAATATGCATAATAGATCGCATCATTATATTCTTCGCCTTTCCCGTGATCAGAAGCGAAATACCAACCTTCAAAGGCCAGACGGGAATACGGTCTGGGAATGACCTTTGGCGGGAACTTAGCATCAAGCCCCAGCTGTTTCGAAGGTTCAATACAGATTTGATAACCGGCTTTCCGCTTTTCATCGTGATACGTATCTACGCGTTCTGCAGGCTCCCAGGTCAGTTCGTAGGGCTGCCAAGTGATATTGGCTTCGATGCCAGTTTCCTTCAGAGCTGCTTTTAATGCTGCTTTGGCAACAACACAGTGAGGACAAACATAATCCGAAATAAATAAGATATCTACCATATTAAACAACTCCTTAATCCCGTTGTTTTTACATTGTTAAACCCTGTAACCGCTTTTCCCATCCATTTTTCTTGAATCGTCTCAACATCAGGATACCTCGGAACATCTGATCGACAGCCATAGCGATCCACGCTCCGGAAAGTCCCAGATGCATGATATGTACGAGAACAAAGGACAGCGGGATTCGAATTCCCCACATGGATACAAGACAAACGAAGAACGGCTGTTTTGTATCACCGGCTCCCCGCAATGCCCCGGTATAAACCATAGCCATGGAAGAGAAGCTTTCAGCAACCGCCATGATGCGCAGAGCATTGGCTCCCAGCTGAACTACCTCTTCGGACGGTGTAAATAAACCGATCAGCATTTCTGCTCCAAGGAACAGAACACCGGAAAATACCAAAGTAACAATGAAGCATAACCGCATTGTGGTACTGCAGCTCTTCCGCGCTCCATCAAAATCGCGGGCTCCCACCATTTGTCCGACCAGTGTGGTTGCCGCAATCTGGAACCCGAAGGCCGGCATGTAGGCGATGGATTCTGCGGTGTTTGCCAGCTGATGAGCCGCAAGGCTGGCAGTTCCGAGGCTGGATACCACACGGAAGAACACGATCTGTCCACTGGAGATGGACAAACGTTCCAAAGCGGTGGGGACACCAATGCGGAAAATCTGCCCCAGAAGGTCCTTATCCGCTTTGTGTCTTCGCAGATCCAGTTTGATCACCGGTTGTTTTGTCATCATGATCACAACCAGAATCGCAGCAATGATACGGGAAACTGTGGTGGAAATTGCTGCACCGGAAACACCCCAGCCAGCTCCCCACATGTGGATCGTCATACTCCCCAGAAGGATATCCCGTTCCGGGAAAATCAAGAGGAAGTTTCCAACTACATTCAGGAGATTGGTCAGCATGTTCAGTTTCAGCGGTGTTTTTGTATCACCGGAACCGCGCAGGATCCCGTTAAACACGATGCTGACGAAGGCAAAAGGCAAACCGATGGCTATGATACGCAGATAGGTAATCGCCGTATCAATGATCTCCGGTTCCGCCCCCATCCAGACAGGGATCCATCGGCTCAGGGCCAACAATCCGACGAGAACAACGGCTGAAAACGCCAGAACCGCCATCCAGGCCTGGTCCGTCAATCGCTTCGCCTTATCGTTCTTTCCTGCACCGATGCTCTGGGCAACAGCAACCGTCCCGCCGACGGAAATTGCCATGATGGTACTGTTGAACAGCCATGTGACCGGTGTGTTAACGGCAACCGCGGCGGTTGCCATAGGTCCCAGACTTCCAACCATACCGGTATCCGCATATTCCACAATCGACAGCAGCATATTTTCGATGATCGAAGGGATCGCCAGAGTCAATACCCGTTTCCGCATTCCCTGCTTTTCATCCATGATCTCACCTTCTTTGTTCCCTGGTTCGCAAGTGCAGCAGTTATACTCCTGTTGATATTACAATACCACTGATTCCAGCCAATGTACAGCCACCAAAATCCTCATCCAGAGTGACCGAACCGGAATTGACAAAGTCCAGAAGACGGTGTCCAGGCTTCATGGGGAAGCGAATGGTCTTCGGCTCCGGAGAAGCATTGATGTAGACATAAATCATGTTATCGTCACCTTCGCGGAAGAAGGAAATATAACCATCTCCACAGTCACCCGGACGGAATTCCATAACGTCCTTACCCATGGTTCTCTTGTGGAAATTCAAAAGACGACGATAGAACTGTGCCACATCCACATCTTCTGCCTTTTTGGGGAAGCACTGACGGTTCATAGGGTCTCTCTCCCCTTCCATCCCCAGTTCATCTCCATAATAAATGCAGGGGATCCCTGGCATAAAGAGCCAAACGGGAAGCGCCAATAACAGACGCTGGCGACCCAGTTCACGATCGTTATTGCTTCCATTGAGCATCACGGTATAGATTCGAACCGTATCATGAGTACCCAGAAGATTCATCAAGGCGTAGAAATTCTGCGGCGGATAGTTTTCCCAGAGACTGCAGATTTCGTTCATGAAATGCTGGCCATCTCCATGCTTCAGAAGGAAGGCAATCAATTCATCCTTCAACGGATAATTCATGACGCTGTCCAGCTGGTCACCGTGGAAATAGCGGCGGCGCTGTTCGTAAGCGATTTTATTGGAGGCATCCTCCCAAACTTCACCCAGAACACAGGCATCGGAATCCACAGATTTTACCTGCGTACGGATCTCGTCTAAAAAGACATCCGGCAGTTCATCTGCTACATCAAGACGGTATCCGGAAATTCCATAGCTCAGCCAGTGTTTTACCACGGAATCCTTATTTCTCAGAATATAATCCAGATATGTGGGCTCATCTTCATTTACATTGGGAAGAGTTTTGATTCCCCACCAGGATTCATAGTCCTCCGGATAGTCTTTAAACTGATACCATTTATAATACGGAGAATCCTTACTTTGGGCAGCTCCCACTGTATCGTAAGCTCCATCCTGGTTAAAGTAGATGCTGTGAGAACCGGTGTGATTGAATACACCGTCTAAAATAACTCGCATTCCACGCTTCTTTGCTTCTTCACAAAGAGTTCTCAAATCTTCATCTTCACCCAGCATAGGATCGATCTTCATATAATTGGCGGTATCGTAACGGTGATTGGAAAAAGCTTCGAAAATAGGGTTCAGATAGATGACGGTAACACCCAGTTCTTCCAAATAAGGAAGCTTTTCCACGATCCCCTTCAGATTACCTCCGAAGAAGTCGTTATTCCATACAATACCATTTTCATCCGGACCCTTCACCGGAAGTTCTCCCCAGCTATCATGGATCCAATACTTTTTATTTTTGATCTCCGGTGCTGTATACTCACTGGAGCGGCAGAAACGATCCGGGAAAATCTGGTACATAAGACCGTGTTTCAACCAATCCGGAGTTTTGTAATCCGCTTTATATACGGTCAACTGATGATCCGGAGTCTGTTCCAGAATACTTCTGGCTCCCGTATGGTCTTCCGCATCCTGTTCACCAAAGAAGTGATAGAAGTACAGTCCTTCCCGTTCCGGCGTGAAACTGAAGGCCCACTTGCGGACTTTTGTACCCTTCTCGTCTTTTTCGATTCCCTGGTCTACACCGATGACCAGCCACTGCAGGTCTTCTTCTCCCTTGGAGCAGCTTTCGCGTCGTACGTACATCTTACAACGCTTCGTTTCCAGGTCCGACTCAACGAGAAAAGCGATGGCCGTCTCTGCGGCCACCGCTCCAAAAGGTTTCTTGTATCTATGATCACGCGAATGATATCGCAGCATAAGAATCCTCCTACGTTTCTCCTTACCGATTATCTTTCCGGCAGAGGCTTGATGTTCCAGATGCGTTCTGCATATTCCTTAACAGCTCTGTCTGCAGAGAACATGCCAGCCTTGGCAATGTTCACCAGAGACATGGTGTTCCACTTCTGCGGATCTCTGTAAGCAGCAGCAACGCGTTCCTGAGCTTCACGATAAGAATGGAAGTCAGCCAGAACGAAGTACGGGTCAGCTGCACCGTTGTAACCGCTGGTCAGAGAACTGATCACATCGCGGAACTGCTGGCCATTGAAGCCCTGAGTCATCAGACGAACCACATCGCCGATCACTGCATCGCTCTGTACCAGAGAGAACGGACTGTAGCTGCCTTCATCCAGTAAACGCTGAACTTCTTCCACTCTCATACCGAAGATGAAGATATTGTCATCACCAACAGCCTGGTGGATTTCAACGTTTGCACCGTCTTCGGTACCCAGAGTTACGGCACCGTTGATCATCAGCTTCATATTACCGGTACCGGATGCTTCCTTACCAGCTAAGGAGATCTGTTCGGAAACTTCTGCAGCCGGCATGATCATTTCAGACAGGGATACGGAGTAGTTTTCCAGGAAGACGATACGGATGATATCGCGAACCTGAGGATCTGCTTCTAACATGGCAGCCAGGCTGTGAGCCAGGTGGATGATTTCCTTAGCCATATAATAACCTGCAGCAGCCTTTGCACCAAAGATGAAGGTTCTCGGCTGAATGTCTGCATTGGGGTTTTCTTTGATTGTTTTATACAGGTAAATGATGTGGAACAGATTCAGCAGCTGTCTCTTGTATTCATGTAATCTCTTAACCTGTACGTCGAAGATGGAATCCGGGTTTACAACGATACCATTGTGATCCTTGATATAGTTGCCCAGACGTACCTTGTTGTTTCTCTTGATCTGAGCCAGACGTTCCTTAACAGCGCTGTCGTCAGTGAACTTCAGCAGGTCTTCCAGACGGTCTGCGTCCTTACGGAAGCCAGGTCCGATCAGTTCTTCGATCAGGGCATCCAGTTCGGGGTTTGCCTGACATAACCAACGACGATATGCGATACCGTTGGTAACGTTGGTGAACTTATCGGGATTCAGATCAGAGAAGCCCTTGAACAGGCGATCCTTGATGATACCACTGTGCAGAGAAGATACGCCGTTGATGGTGTTGGAAGCTTCTACACACAGGTTTGCCATGTGGACCTGACCGTTGTTGATGATGGACATCTGCTGTCTCAGAGCTGCTTCATTGGGATAGTTCTTCATCAGGTCAATGTTCTGACGTCTGTTGATTTCCGCTACGATGGAGTAGATTCTGGGCAGAGTTTCCTTGAACATGCCTTCCGGCCACTTTTCCAGAGCTTCCGGCATGATGGTGTGGTTGGTGTAAGAAACGGTCTTTCTTACGATATCCCAAGCCTTATCCCAGTCATATTCATAGATGTCGATCAGGATTCTCATCAGTTCAGGAATCGCCATGGTAGGATGAGTATCGTTGATGTGGATCGCGGTCTTATCAGCGAAGTTATCCAGAGTACCGTATCTACCCATGTGACGCTTGGTTACGGACTGTAAGGAAGCGGCGATGAAGAAGTACTGCTGCTTCAGACGCAGTCTCTTACCTTCGATGTGAGCATCTTCCGGATACAGGATCTTGGAGATAACTTCCGCCATATGTCTTTCCTGCATGGATTCCAGATACTTACCCTGAGCAAACAGCTTCATGTCGATAGTAACCGGAGAAGTGGAGCTCCACAGACGCAGAGTATTGACAACATTGCTGTCATAGCCAGTGATCAGCATATCTCTGGGAATACCGATAACGGTGGTGTAATCCTTGTGGATCAGCTTCATCTTACCGCTTTCGTCCCAGATTTCTTCCAGAGTACCACCGAAGTGGATTTCTTCTGCTTCTTCTTCCTTGGTAACCAGCCATACATCACCCAGACCTAACCAGTCATCCGGTAATTCTTCCTGACGGCCATCCTTGAACTGCTGCTTGAAAATACCATACTGATAGCAAATGGACATACCGTGACCAGCCATGCCCTGTGCAGCCATCGCATCCAGATAGCAGGATGCCAGACGACCCAGACCGCCGTTACCCAGACCAGCGTCCGGTTCTACAGCATATAAATCTTCCAGCTTTACACCGAAGGTATCCAAAGCTTCTGCGAAGGTCTTTTCCAGTCGCAGGTTGAATGCGTTATTATGAAGAGACGGACCCGGAAGGAATTCCATGGACAGGTAATATACCTTCTTTTCCAGGTGACCGGTAGCAATATCGTGGTTTTTGATCCACAGTTCGGACATGATGTCGCGCAGCACGCGGCAGGTAGCCTTATACATCTGAGTCTGTGTTGCAGCCTTAGGATCACGTCCAAAGTTATCCTGAAGCTTCTCTCTGATCATTTCTGCAATTTGGCTTGATGTCAATGTCTTATGCATGATAAACTCCTTAATTCTATTATAAAAATGTACATCTTATCCTCACCCATTTTCATTCATTCTATCCTTGCATTTTGTTTGAGAGATTTTGTTTGTTTTTGCACATTTTTATTACATTTTATGTCCGCCATATAGCGGCTACCCTCTCATAATAACACAAAATGAGCGATTTGCATAGGCAAATCGCTCATTATTTTACAATTATTTTCGTTTTTGAACTTTTTAGAACCAGATGGAGTTATACATATCGATGTATTCACCAGTGGATTTGGACCAGGAATTGTCCGCAGCCATAGCGTTCTGTACCAGCTTGTTCCACTGATCTTTATCGTGGAATAATTTGATCCCGCGATGAACAGCATCTAACATATCCCAGGCATTGATGGATGCGAAGGTGATACCTACGCCCTCTCCGGTTTCCGGATTGAACGGTGCTACGCTGTCAGCCAGACCGCCGGTTTCACGAACGATAGGAATGGTACCGTAACGCAGAGAGATCATCTGAGCCAGACCGCAGGGTTCGCTGACGGAAGGCATCAGGAACAGGTCGGAACCAGCGTAGATCTTATTAGCCAAAGGACCGGAGAATGCGGTCACAGTAGCAGCCTTACCCTGGTATGCCCAAGCCTTGCTCTTGAAGAAATCTTCATAGCTCTTGGAACCGGTACCCAGTAAAACGATCTGTGCACCGGCAGCGATGATTGCGTCATAAGCTTCACGTACCATGCCGATACCCTTGTGTTCTACCAGACGGCCAACCATACCGATCATGGGTATGTCAGCGTTGACTTCCAGACCCAGAGCTTCCTGAAGAGCCATCTTGTTCTGAACCTTACGGTCCACGGTTTCTGCAGTATAACGTGCAGCTAAATTCTTGTCGGTTTCCGGATTGAACAGGCCTACGTCGATACCGTTTAAGATACCAACCAGCTTGTATTCGTTTTCACGGATGATATCCTGCATTCCCTTTCCGTAGAACGGGTACAGAATTTCCTGTGCATAGGTGGGGCTTACGGTGGTCAGCTTGTCACAAGCTACAACAGCACCCTTCATCATGTTCAGGTCACCGTCCAGACGCAGCAGGCCGGCATATGCCTGATCGATGCCCAGCAGGTCACCCAGCAGTTCCATGCCGTATCTTCCCTGGTATTCGATGTTATGGATGGTGAATACAGTTCTGAACTTGGAATAGTATTCGCTTCCTCTGAAGACAGTCTTCAGATATACAGGGATCATCGCAGTCTGCCAGTCGTTGCAGTGCAGAATCTCCGGTTCGAATCCATTCATCTTGGGAATGGATTCCAGAACAGCCTTGGAGAAGAAAGCAAAACGTTCTGCATCGTCACCGTAACCGTAGAAGCTATCTCTGCGATAGTACTTTTCGTTATCGATGAAGTAGAAGGTCACGCCTTCATACTCGGTTTCAAACAGACCGCAGTGTTCCATTCTCCAGGACAGAGGAACAGCGTAGGATTCAATGAACTTCAGCTGATCTCCATAGGTGTCCTTTACTGTTTTATACAGGGGCAGAATAACGCGTACGTTAACGCCCTGTGCTTTCAGTTCCTTGGGAAGGGCGCCGATTACGTCGCCCAGCCCGCCGCTCTTCGCGAAAGGAACGCCTTCACTACTGATAATTAATACGTTCTTCACGTGTTTCTCCTTTTGTATGTTTTACGCAGTTTATACGATGCTCAGCTTTTCAACCAGAACCGGGTAGGTTTCGTGACCGATCAGCTGGCGGTTTTCTCTGACAATAACATCCTTATCCAGAATGACATGATCCATAACTACGTTTTCCATGATTTCAGTGTTCTGCATAACGATACTGTTCTTTACCACAGTACCCTTACCGATGCGAACGCCTCTGGAAATGATGGAATTTTCCACGGTACCTTCGATCTTACAACCATCAGCGATGATGGAGTTCTTTACCTTACAGCCATCACAGTACTGTACGGGAACGGAGTCCTTGATCTTGGTGTAGATGGGCTTTTCAAAGAACTTGTCAGCCATTGCGGAATCCAGCAGAGCCATATTCGCATTCATGTAGTCGGTTACACTGGAGATTTCCATCACATAACCGGTATATTCATAACCACGGATATTTAAAGTAGCAGCCAGTCTCTTCATGATTCCTTCGTAGAAATCATATTCCTGATAGGACATTGCATCTGCAACCAGGGATTCCAGCAGAGACTTCTTGATTACCACTGCTCCGATGCCCCATGCTGCATCCTGTTCTTCCGTACCGTTGGTATTGTACTTCAGATCCTTGATCTTTCCGTCTTCATCCATGTCAAAGATCACAACACCGGGAGGAACGATCTTGGAACCATTCATGGAACGGGTATATACTGCAGTGATATCTGCTTTGGTTTCGATGTGCTTTTCTACAACATCCTTATAGTTCATGCTGTACAGAGTACCGGAACCGGACAGAACCACATATTCAGCCATGGAACGGCGGATGGAATGCATGTTTCTGGACAGTGCTTCCACATCACCGCGATACATGCCAGCATGTACCGGCATTTCCGGGCTGGAGAACGGAGTCAGAACTCTCAGACCGCCCTTCTTTCTGGTCAGGTCCCATTCCTTACCGGCACCAACATGGTCCATCAGAGAATGATAGTTATCCTTGGTAATGATGGAAACATCGGTAACACCGGAATTTACATAGTTGGACAGAATCACGTCGATCATTCTGTACTTACCTGCAATGGGCAGAGAAGACAGGGTACGACGCTTTGTCAGCTCACGCAGATTCGCTCTATCTGTGTAAGAGAAGATAATACCTAAAGTGTTCATATTATGCCTCCTCCTTTGCTTCAGAAGTCATATTTTCAGAAACAGCTGCACCTGCAGCAACAACCTCACCATCACCGATGATCAGATCCTGACCGATCACAGCGATTTCCGGATGTTCGCCTTCATTCAGTTCGCCTTCGTACTTACCAACATAAGCGTTCTTCCCGATCTTTACATTGGCAGCTACGATCGTATATTCCACAACTGCGCCATCTTCGATCACACAGTCAGGCATTACAACGGCATTCTTAACCACTGCACCCTCACCGATCTTAACGCCGGGGAAGATAATGGAATTTTCCACAGTACCGTAAACTTCACAGCCTTCTGTGATGGAGCAATTCTTCAGAACTGCATCTTCACCGATGAACTGCGGCGGATAGTTGTTGTTTCTGGAGTATACCTTCCAGGACGGTGCGTTCAGGTTTAAGGGAACGTTGGCATCTAAGATGTCCATGTTTGCTTCCCACAGAGATTCCACGGTACCTACATCCTTCCAGTATCCTTCGAACTCGTAGGCAAACATGTTGTTTCCATCGTTCAGCATAGCCGGCAGAACGTCGTGACCGAAGTCGTTGGAAGAGTTTACATTTTCTTCGTCCTTGATCAGGTATTCCTTCAGCTTCGCCCAAGTGAAGATATAAATACCCATGGAAGCTAAGTTGCTCTTCGGCTGAGGCGGTTTTTCTTCAAATTCGTAGATTTTCAGATCATCGGTAGTATTCAGAACGCCAAAACGGGATGCTTCTTCAATGGGAACTCTCATAACTGCGATGGTGCAGTCAGAACCTTTTTCCTTATGATATTCCAGCATCTTGTTGTAATCCATCTTATAGATATGGTCACCGGACAGGATCAGTACATATTCCGGATTGTACATATCGATAAAATTGATGTTCTGGAAAATAGCGTTTGCAGTACCCTTGTACCATTCGCCTTCCTTTCCGCGAACATAGGGCGGCAGGATGAATGCACCACCATAGAGACGGTCCAGATCCCAAGGCTGGCCATTACCAATGTAAGAGTTCAGCTCCAGAGGCTGATACTGCGTCAGAACACCGATGGTATCCACACCGGAGTTAACGCAGTTGGACAGAGGAAAGTCGATAATTCTCCACTTACCTCCAAAGGGAACCGCAGGCTTAGCAACACGGCTGGTCAGAACACCCAGACGGCTTCCCTGGCCACCTGCCAGGAGCATTGCGATCATTTCTTTGTTCTTGGTGAAACCCATAGTAGTACCTCCCGTTTTACTTATGGTAAGCTTTCAACACCAACATAGACATGGGCGGAATATCCAGTACGATAGAATACTCCCGGCCATCACTGGCCGTTTGTTCCGTACGGATGCGCTTCACAGCTTTCCCTTTCCCTCCGTAAATTTCTTGATCAGAGTTAAAGAGCAGCTTATACGAAGCTTTTTGGTTGACGCCGATCCGGTATTTGCTCTGTGCAACAGGAGCAAAGTTACAGATGACGATCGACTCACTGCCTTGTCCGTCAGTGCGGATGTAGCTATATATATTGTTCTGGTTGTCGTCAGAATTGATCCAGGAGAACCCGTCCACTTCCTCGTCCAGAGCCCAGAATTCACGATGTTTTATGTAGAGATGATTCAGATCCTTCACATAGTTCCTGAATTTCTCATGCATATCGAATTCCAGCAGATTCCAATCCAATTGCCCTTCATAATGCCATTCATTGAACTGTGCCAGTTCGTTGCCCATGAACAACAATTTCTTTCCCGGATGAGTCATCATAAATCCAAGATACGTTCTTAAATTCGCGAATTTCTCTTCATACTCACCGGGCATTTTGTTGATCAAAGAGCCCTTGACGTGGGCACCATCATCATGTGACAGCGGAAGAACAAATTTCTCAGTATGGTGATGATTGGTTGCATGTGTCATCAGACTGTGCTTGTACTGACGATACAAAGAATCCGTCATCATATACGTCAAGGTATCGTTTTTCCATCCCGAATCCCATTTATAATGGAATCCAAGGCCGCCTTCGTCCACCGGTCCTGTCACATTTGGCCAGGTTCCGGTTTCACCGGCAACCATCACTGCGTCTGGAAATGCCTTCGCCACAGTGCGGTTCAGCATCGTAAGCAATTCGATTCCTTCGTAGTTTTCGTTACCACCGTCACGATTGGGTCGCCATTCCCCTTCTCTTCGCCCATGATCCAGGTACAGAAGTGAGGCAGTTCCCTCCAAATGGAGGCCATCAAAGTGGAATTTATCCAGCCAGAAGATGGCATTGGAGAGAAGAAAACTTCTGACTTCATTGCGTCCCCAATCGAAAGCCATGGTTCCCCATTCCGGGTATTCCCCTTTCAATGGATCCGCAGATTCATAACAAGGACTTCCATCGAACCGGTATAATCCCGCCAAATCCTTCGGGAACGCCGCCGGCACCCAATCCAGGATCACACCGATTTCAGCAGCATGACAGGCATCGACAAATCCCATCAACTCCTTCGGTGTTCCAAAACGACTGGTGACTGCGTAAAAACCTATGCTTTGATACCCCAATGAGCCATCATAGGGATACTCAGAAACAGGCATCAGCTGAATATGCGTATATCCCATTTCCTTCGCATAAGGAACCAATTCTTCCGTCAGGGCTTTATAATCAAAGCGATTTCCATCGGGATAAGCTTTCCAGGAGCCTAAATGCACCTCATAAACGTTCATCGGTGCAATTTCTCTTTTATTTTCTCTCCACTTCTTATCCTTCCAGCGATACCCTTCCAGATTGTAAATTTTTGATGCGGTCCCATTTGTGGTTTCCATATGGTAACCATAGGGATCGCACTTATCGTTACGGTTTCCAAAAGCATCACGCATCGAGAACTTGTACATCGTAAATTCTTCCAGATCCGGAACAAACAGCTCCCAAATCCCCTGATTTGTGAGTTTCTTCATTGGATGGGTATCCTTCCATCCGTTAAACTCACCGATCAGATACACCTGTTCCGCGTTGGGAGCCCAGACGCGAAACACATAGCCCTTTCTCTTCTT
>JAFOGM010000359.1 GCA_017386805.1 Bacillota bacterium | reverse complement strand
TTCCTCTACATCTGCGGTCGTAAGAAGAATGTTATCGTCACCAAGAACGGTAAGAACATCTTCCCGGAAGAAGTGGAATTCTACCTGGCAAAGAGCGACTTCATCGCCGAAGTCGTAGTTCGCGGGAAAGATGACGAAAAGTCCGGCGAAACCATCGTCTGGGCAGAAATCTTCCCCGACTTCGCCAACATCAAGGAACAGAAGGGTGATCTCACCGAGGAAGAACTGAAGTCCCTGATCAAGAACGAAATCGACACCGCCAACGACCAGATGTCCACTTACAAGCGCGTAAAGCGTTTCAAGCTCCGCGACACCGAGTTCGATAAGACCACTACCAAGAAGATCAAGAGATAAGGACGAGAATATGAAGACGTTAAAAGTAGCTATGCTGGGCTTCGGAAACGCCGGCCAAGCCTTTGCCGAAATTCTGTTGGATAAGCACGAAGTGATCATGAAGGATTATGATACCGATGTTCGTGTCACCGTAATCGCCACTGGTTCCAGAGGTTGTCTGGTAAACAGTGATGGTTTGGATTTGGCGGATGCACTCCGCGCTGTCCGTGAAGACGGCCGCTTCGCTTATGATCATCCCGACTATTGGGAAGACGTTTACGCAGACTGCCACTGTGCCGGCGAACCTGCATCTGTGGTTCTGGCCCGCGAAGCGGACTACGACGTATTACTGGAAATGACCCCGCTTCAGATCTTCACCGGTCAACCGGCCATCACTCACCTGAAGACCGCCCTTTCCAGAGGAAAGCATGCCATCACTGCCAATAAAGGACCTATCGCCTGGGCTTTCAAAGAATTACGCGATCTGGCCATGGAAAAAGGCGTGAAGTTCTACTACGAAACCACCGTTATGGACGGGACCCCCATCTTCAACTTAGTGGATGAAACGCTGCGCCTCTGCAAGGTCACCGAAGTCCACGGAATTTTAAATACCACTACCAACTTTGTTCTGGAAGAACTGGCCAAAGGCATTCCCTACGATGAAGTCATGGAAGAAGGCCGCCGCCGCGGTTTTGTGGAAGCTGACCCCTCCATGGATATTGACGGTTGGGATGCCTCTGCAAAGCTGACCGCTCTTCTGAACGTACTGATGGGCGCGGACATCACTCCCATGGATGTGGATCGCGTGGGAATCTCCGAAATCACTGAAGCGGATATCGCTGCGGCAGCCTCCCGCGGAAACGTCATCAAACTGATCTGTCACGGTAAGTTTGAAGACGCTCCGGAAGGCGAGAACGCGGCGGAACGCCGCGTGGTTGCCACGGTAAAGCCGATGGAAGTTCCCAAGGAACAGCTTCTGGCCAACATCGACGGTACCAGCTCCGTGGTTTCCATCACCACCGACCTGATGGGTAAGCTCTCCATTGTGGAACACAACCCGGAAATCCTTCAGACCGGCTATGGGATCTTCAGCGATCTCCTGCGTCTGATCGTCACCATCTAAATCCAAAATTTTTATTCCGTTTTCTAGCTGCTCCGTATCTTTAGCGGAGCAGTTTTTCTTTTTTGAAGGCTCCACGCTCCGCCAAATCGGCTGTTTTTCTGGATCACGGAGCATCCGTCTCTTTTATTCATCATTACGCTCCTCCACTTTTCCCATATTTGTAAATTCATTTCCATTATTTGGGATTTATTTACTTTTTAGCCGCAATCTATCTTTTATCGCGGAGCGTCCTCTTGTATTTTTAGCACCTATGCTCCGTTATCCCCTATTCCCTCGTCCTACACGGAGCACAATTCCTTTTTTCATACATTTATGCTCCGTCAAAAAACTCCCGAGCAACGTACTCGGGAGTCTTCCTCATTAATATAAATACTTTAAAAACTTCAGGAACGGTACTTTCTGCAATCCGATGATCACCGCCGCGAACACGAAAGACAACAGGCAGACCACAATATACTGCACCAGACTGTTGCCGACAAACAGTTCCGCAAGGCCGGTCCAAGCCGAACCGCCATCAACGATCACCAGCATTGTCCATTTCACACCGTAATATTTGAACCACAGGTGGATCCCGTAAATCAGGACGCTGGATTTCCGCAGAAAACCGCACAATCCCGGCGTCAGCCACACCGGATCACCGAACGCACCTGATCGTTCGTCATTCGATCGACCATCCTCCGATCGTCCTGTCAGCCATAGGAAGAAGAACAGCGTGGA
>JAFOGM010000358.1 GCA_017386805.1 Bacillota bacterium | reverse complement strand
TCCCGAATTCCTCTTCGACTTTGAAGAACTGGGGAACGTGGTAGCCACCAAGATGGGAAATGACAGCCTCCTGGAAAAGATCAACGAGATCCTTGGCCAGGTGGAAGCCGATGGCTTATACGCCCAGTGGCTGGCCGAGGCAACCGCTGACGCTCAGTCCCAGGGGTTACTGACCGAATAAACAGAATGAAAACGAAGCGCTCCGCTGCATACCCGCGGCGGAGCGCTTTTTTTTCTTGCGGCAGGAAGGAGCGCCCGGAGGGCGCGGTTGCCGGAAACTATGCAAGAATGGATGTATGTATTATGCACGGATAAATGCATATTGATGAATATTTAACAAAGAAAATCGAAAAAAGTTGAAATATAATGATTAAATATGCTTGACATATACAAAGTGCGGTGCTATAGTAAACTCATCGATCGACAGTAAATCCAATGACAAGTCCAATCAACTTAGTCAATCACCAAATGTCATATTTGTATAAAAGGAGAATAAAAATGAAGAGTTTAACTTTAAAGAAAATGTTCGCACTGATGATGGTTTTAGTTATGGTCCTTGGTTGTTTCGCAGGCTGCGGCGGCGGTGAAGCGGAAGAAGAAACCGGCGGCGATGCAGCTGTGACAGATACTTCCTTACAGGACATTCTGGACAAAGGCGTGATCACCGTAGCGATCAGCCCCGACTACGCACCGTATGAATACCTGGATCTGATGACCGGCGAAATCAAGGGCAGCGACATCGTTCTGGCGCAGTACATCGCAGATGAACTGGGCGTGGAATTAAAGATCGACCAGATGAGCTTCGAATCCTGCTTAGCAGCTGCTGAACTGGGAACTTCCGATTTAGCCATCAGTTCCCTGTCCTGGAGTGAAGAACGTGCCGAAGTTATGGAACTGTCCTCTTACTACAACATGGATACCTCCATTGCGCAGACCATCCTGGTAAAGGCTGATGAAGTGGATAACTATAAGACCGCAGCTGATTTCACCGGAAAGAAGATCGCTGCTCAGAACGGTACCACCCAGTGGAACCTGACCACCTCTCAGATCCCCGAAGTAGAAGCACAGCCCATCTCCTTGATGAACGACGGTATCCTGATGCTGATGGAAGGTAAGGTTGACGGTCTGGCTTGTCAGACTGACGTAGCACAGTCCTTCGCAGATAACTACGACGAAGTAGCTGTTCCCGAATTCCTGTTCGACTTCGAAGAACTGGGCAACGTAGTAGCCACCAAGAAGGGCAACACCGCTCTGATCGAAGCTGTCAGCGCCATCATCGACCAGCAGGAAGCTGAAGGCCTGTATGCAGAATGGATCGCAGCAGCCATCGAAGATGCAGACGCACAGGGTCTGCTGGACTAGGACGAAGTCCTCAACTGAATTTCGAGTACATTGTTAGTGAAAATAAAAAATCGGCGTCTTATTTAAGACGTCGATTTTTTAATGCCATAGATAATGTTGTGGCAGCCACAGCGCCCACAGCACCCTGAAGAAGATTCCAGGGAACGCCAGCGACGGGAGCCAACCAATTTCCGTACATGACACCTTCGGCGATGTAGTAACCTGCGGCCATGAAGACGGTTGCCAGAGCCATGCCGATGAACTTAGCGGATTTGGCATCTGCCTTTAAGAGCAATCCCAGGATCGCAGCCATGCCGGCCTTGATCACCAGTGTCCAGGGAGCCCAGGCAGCTGCTCCCAACAGGATGTCGGCCATGGCAGCACCGACGCCGCCAGCGAAGGCTCCGTACTTCCAGCCCAGGATCATCACCGACAGGAAGATGACTCCGTCACCGAAATTCACATAACCGGTGGTCATGGGGATGGGGATGGGAAGGATCATGACAAAGATCGCAACCAGAGCCGTCATCAAACCGGTGAGAACCAGTTTGATGGTCTTATCCGAAGTGTTTGTTTTCATATTTGTACCTCACCTATGTAAAATCTCTTGTCACCTCTTCTGACAAGAATTATAATAACAACAAAGTGTTATCTTCAAAAGATACAATCTAAACTATTTTTATCAGTACAGTTATACAAATTCTGCACTTTTGGTAAGATAATTCATAAAAATAAT
>JAFOGM010000357.1 GCA_017386805.1 Bacillota bacterium | reverse complement strand
GATACCACACGGCCAGCTGCATCGATTATACGTTTCGCTTCCCCATCGACGGAGCCAACAGCGACGATTTTACCGTCGCTGATTGCCACATCGGCTTCCACGAATTCTTTCGTTTCAAAATCGGGGTATTTCCCGTTTTTAATCAAAATATCGTACATACCTACCTCCTTGATTCAAGGGTGATAACGGATATGTAATTCAATTTTTATTTCTTGTACTTGCTGGGGATGAATTCACCGGCTCTTGCGTTGATGATTTCACCGTGTTCTACAGCCAGAACACCGTTTACCAGAACGTATTCCACGCCTTCCGGCTTCTTTTCATATAAGCTTGCGAAGGTCGCACCATCGATGATGGTTTCCGGGTTGAATACAGCGATGTCCGCATCCATACCAACCTTGATTTCGCCCTTTCTGTGATCCAGGTCGATTCTCTTCGCCGGAGTCAGGGTCATCTTCTTCAGAGCATCGATCATGGAGATCACCTTGTCTTCACGAACGTATTTTCCCAGGACTCTTGCAAAGGTACCAGCAGCTCTGGGGTGACCGCTCTTCAGTCTTACGATACCGTCGGAAGCAACCATACCGCAAACCGGGTTCGCAATGGTATCCGCAATTTCGTTTTCGTTCATTACGAAGGCAACCACGTACTGAGTCGGGTCATCTCTTCTGATTTCATAGAAGGTTTCCTTGGTACAGAACTGATTTGCGTACTTACCGGAAGTCATATAAATGTTTTCATAGGACTTACCCCACTGTTCGAAGCAGCCTTCATCGAATACAGCAGAACCGATGGAAGTGGAGAATGCTGCATACGGATAGGTATCGTAGTCCAGCTTGGGATTTCTCTTGTGAGCTTCGTTGATCATGGGCAGAGCTTCATCCATCTGACCCATAGCGGAGCAGGAGCTCAGATGAGCGATCTGGAACTTCTTACCACTCTGTTCCACGATATCGATCATTTCCTTGATGGACTTGATTGCACCGGTGGAGTCGTCTCTGTAGTGAGCAGATACGAACAGGTCATCCTGCGGCTGCGCGTTCAGAACATACATGATTTCTTCGAAGGTGATACCGGGGTCGTATTCCAGACCGAAGGAGATACCGATACAACCCTGTTCGATTTCTTCGGTCATGATCTTGGTCAGGTATTCGATCTGTTCCTGAGTAGCGTTTTCATAACGGCCGATACCCAGCTTGGTTCTTTCGCCGTTATAACCAGCCTGCATCATGTAGTTTACAGGGAGGCCGCCCAGTTCTTCCACAACAGCCAGGAATTCGCCCAGTCTCTGACGAGCCTTACCGCAGTTACCGCCCAGACAGGTGGTAACACCCTGCTGCAGTTCCAGGTCAGAAATAAAGTATTCGTGAGCTTCATTCTGGAAGTCTTCTTCATGCATATGAATATCGATAAAACCAGGAGAAACGATCAGGCCGGTCGCATCGATCACTCGTTCAGCTTCGCCTTCCACTTCGCCTACAGCAACGATCTTACCGTCCTTGACAGCAACGTCACCCTTCACTAATTCTTTTTTGTCGAAATCGGGATATACCCCGCCTTTAAATAAAAAATCGTACATATGTCCTCCTCAAATTCAAACGATTCGCCGGGTTCTAAGCCCACGAATCCATTATGACATAAAAATAGTTATATACAGTATAAACTTTTTCTTTACAACTGTCAAAACGAAACCATTCATTTTTCAGCCAATTCCGTTTTTTCTTGATAATTTTTTGCACTTCCCGTATGATAAAATCATTAGTTCCTAAGGAGGTCCCCATGCTGAAAGTCATCATATCCCCTGCCAAGAAAATGAACGTGGAAAACGATCTGTTCCTTCCCCGTTCCACACCCCATTTTATCCAGGATACCCAACAGATCATGAAGCGCTTACAGCAGCTGACTCCCGGCGAATTAAAAGAGCTTTGGAACTGCAACGACCAAATCCTTCAATTGAATCTGGATCGTCTGTCCCACATGGATCTCACGAAAAACCTGAGTCCGGCCATTCTGACCTACGAAGGTCTTCAGTACCAGGCCATGGCTCCCCGGATTTTTGAACAGCACCAGTGGGATTATATTGAAACCCATCTGTTCATTCTCTCCGGCTTCTACGGCCTTCTCCGTCCCTTCGACGGTGTCGTTCCCTATCGCTTGGAAATGCAGGCCCGTCTGGCTATGGACTCCCACAAAAACCTTTACGACTTCTGGGGCAACCGCCTGTACCGGCGGCTGGTGAGCACAGCGGCCGAAGGCGAAGACGAGGCCGCGGTTGCCGGCGACACGGTGATCGTGAATCTGGCTTCCAAAGAATACAGTAAAGCCATCGAACCCTGGCTCCTCAAAGATCAGAAGACGGGAATCCCTGTGAAAATGATCACTTGCCTCTTTGAAAGTGAACTTCCCGATGGAAAGCGCAAAATAAAAGCCACGGAAGCCAAAATGGCCCGGGGCGAAATGGTTCGGTATTTAGCGGACTGCGGCTCGGGGGATCCCCAGGTTATGAAGAGTTTTACTGGACAAGGCTATCATTTTGACGAAGCCTCCTCCGAAACGGAATATGTGTTTGTAAAGCCTTACTAAGGACGGATCTCGAAGCGATTGCCAAACCATCTAGCCCAAAAAACAGAAAAGCGCAGATGTTTCTATCTGCGCTTTTTGTGTTCGATTTTTGCGATTACTTCGCCATTTCAGCCATGTAGATGCCGATTGCCTTACCCGGTTCTACAGCTGCGCCGCAGCGGATCAGTGCACGTTCGATAACGCCCAGACAAGCAACTTCATCGTTGATGTCGATGTTACCCATGTGGCCCAGACGGAACATCTTACCAGCGTAAGGTCCTAAACCACCTGCTACGGTAATACCTTCCTGATACAGAGTACCACGGAATTCCACGTCGTTCAGACCTTCCGGATATACCAGGTTAGACAGGGTCACAGCTCTGTGAGCAGGATCAGCCAGCACCTTGAAGCCCATGGAGGTCAGAGCAGCCTGCATTGCGCGAGCGTTCTTCAGATGACGGTCTGCGCGAGCCTGGTATCCTTCTTCCTGGATGATTCTTACGGATTCTGCCATTGCCCAGATCAGGTTTACTGCAGGGGTAGCGAAGTACTTGGAAGGATCGGTCATGATGGGGATCCACTTTTCGAAGTCCACGAAGTATTCGGGGATCATGCCCAGTTCCTTTCTGCGAGCCAGAGCCTTTTCGGAAGCCCACAGGATGAACATGCCGGGACAAACGCCGAAGGCCTTCTGAGAACCGGTGAACAGGATGTCGATGTTCATTCCGTCCACATCACAGAATTCACCTGCGGTAGCAGCTACGCCGTCCACGATGTAGATGGTTTCGGGATACTTCTTCATCATTTCGCCGATTTCAGCGATGGGAGCACATACACCGGTTGCGGTATCTACGTGAGATACGGTCATTGCTGCGTACTTCTTTTCTGCCAGCTTTGCTTCGATGT
>JAFOGM010000356.1 GCA_017386805.1 Bacillota bacterium | reverse complement strand
GTGGTCAGTGAAATCGAAATCAAGCTGCTTCCTCAGCCGAAGGTGATCTGGGGAGCGTCGCTGTTGTTTGAAGATGAATCCAGTTCTCTGCAGTTTGTGAATCAGGTTCGCGGGAAGGTAGAAGGGATCGCTTCCATGGAATTCTTTGATTCCGGCGCACTGAATGTCCTGCGTGAGCAGAAGGCCAAGAGCAGAGCATTCTCGGCGCTTCCGGAGATCAAGGACTTCGTCAATACCGTGATCTACGTGGAACTGCACTGCGACGATAAAGACCAGGCCATGGAACGCCTCCGCGGTGTGGCTGATGTCTTTGAAGCCGTGGGAGGAAAGCTGGATAACAGTTGGGTGGCCATGAGTTCCAAGGATATCGAGCGATTGATGTTCTTCCGTCATGCGGTTCCGGAAAGCGTGAACATGCTGATTGATGAACGAAAGAAGACGGACAAGCGCATCGGTAAGGTGGGCTCGGACATGTCCGTTCCCAACCAGCATTTATTTGAAGTGGTGGACCTGTATCGAAAATCTCTGGCTGAACAGAAGTTACAGACAGCCACCTGGGGTCACGTGGGGAACAACCACCTCCACGTCAATGTCCTTCCCAACAATATGGAAGAACACGCCAGAGCCAAGGACATGTTCAAGGACTGGGCCAAGGTGATCTGTCCCTGGGGTGGAGCGGTTTCTGCAGAACACGGCGTAGGGAAGCTGAAAGCGCCGTTCCTGACTATCATGTATGGCGAAGAGCATATCGAAGAAATGAGAGCTTTGAAACGCGCCTTCGATCCTAAATGGATGTTGGGCGTGGGGAATTTGTTCTCGGAAAAGTAAAGAAAGTAAAATGAGAAAACAAAACACCGCAGGGATGATTCCTGCGGTGTTTTTATGTTCTTATAACAACTCCGATCCCAGTCTGGAAATGGATTCCTTGAATTTGATGATCAAGGAACGGTTTCGGTATATCTGCTTTGTGAGCTGAGTGGAGTTTTCCATGTCTTCTTCGAAGATGTGGCGGACTTCCCGGGAAACGTCCGAATCGTAGATGAGGGCGTTTGCCTCGAAGTTCAGGGTGAAGCTTCGGATGTCCAGGTTGGAAGAACCGATGGAACAGATTTCGTCATCTACGGTGATGGTTTTCGCGTGTAGGAAGCCGTCGTTATAGATGTAAATTTTAGCACCGCTGTTCAGGAGCATCCCGCAGTAGCTGTAGGTTGCCCAGTAGACGAACATGTGGTCCGGCATGCAGGGGATCATGATCCGCACATCCACGCCGGAGAGGGCTGCCATTTTCAGGGCTTCGAAGATGCTGTCGTCAGGGATGAAGTAGGGCGTCTGGATGGAGATGCTCTTCTTTGCAGAGGTGATCATTTTTAAGTACGCAGTACGGATCTCCGTCTGGGGAGAGTCGGGACCGGAAGAGATGATCTGTACGCCGCTGTGACGGCCGGTATCAATCTGCGGATAGAAGCTGTGGGCCATGACCAGGTTTTCCTTGGAGGCAAAGCGCCAGTCCAGAACGAATCTGGCATCCAGATCCTGAACGCAGCCGCCCACCAGACGAAGGTGAGTATCGCGCCAGTGGCCGAACTTCTTGTCACGGCTAACGTATTCTTCGCCCACGTTGAAGCCGCCGATGTAACCCACTTCGCTGTCGATGACCACGATCTTTCTGTGGTTTCGGTAATTCAGCTTCAGGTTGATTTTTTTCAGCTTGGGCGGGAAGAACAGGGCAACCTGGCCGCCAGCATCAATGATGGGCTGGTAATGTTCCTTATTGATGGAACGGGAGCCTACTGCATCCAGCAGCAGGCGGACTTCCACGCCTCCCCGGGCCTTTTTGGCCAGAAGATCGATGAGGGCCAGCCCCAGTTCATCGGGCTGAAGAATGTAATACATCACGTGGATGGAATGTTCTGCGTGACGGATATCGTCGAACAAAGCGCGGAATTTATCGTTTCCGTCGATGAAAATTTCAACGTTATTGTCCTGGGTAAAGTAAGAAGATCCATATACCTGATTCAGATGGATCATATCGGCCCATTTTTCCGCTTCCGGTCGGGCGAAGGGGAAGACCTTGTTCTTGATGGCAGCCATCTGATGGTACAGGGAATTACTGATGTTGGCTTCCTCGAAGGTGGTCAATCGGAACAATTTCTGGCGGGAAATGTTCTGTGAAAACATGACATAACAAAAGAACCCAACACCGGGAAGCAGGAACAGTACCATGATCCAGGTCAAGGTCTTCGTAGGATTTTTTCGTTCCAGAAAGATTACGACGAAAGCAATCAGGAAGTTCAACAGGTATAAAATACTGACAAGATTACTTAGGAGAGTGGTCACGTGTCCTCCTTTTGCT
>JAFOGM010000355.1 GCA_017386805.1 Bacillota bacterium | reverse complement strand
GGTCTGAATCAGACCTGTATGGTATATGAAGTGGGCTATGGAAAGGTCACCACACCGGGAACACTGGAATATGCCATCATGGTGAGTGCTATGCGCGAGGCAAAGATGCTTGCCAATGCAGAAGGCGTTTCCTTGACCGAAGAAGATCTGATGAATTACGTGGCACTGCAGGCTTCCATGGAGGCGGATGCCATGCCCTCCATGGCCCAGGATCGCATCAATCATAAAAGGTCGGAAGTGGAAATGTTCGCAGGGACGATCATAGAGCTTGGAAAGCGACATGGAATGGAAGTTCCGGTCAATGAATTCCTTTACCGAAGAGTCAGGGAAATCGAATCTGCCTATTGAGAGACGTGGACAGAAACCGTAGAACGTGATAAAATATATAGTTGGCCAGGATTGTTATTTCGAAAGAAGAAATTCGGTCAAAAGAAAGATAATGAAAAGAAACCATATAGTTTGGAAGGAATACCGATGAAACGACAGTGGATCATGAAACATGAAGAAGATACAAAAAGCTTCGGCCAGCAGCTGGCAAACAACCTGAAACCAGGAGATGTGGTAGCGCTGATCGGAGACCTGGGGACAGGAAAAACCGCTTTGACAAAAGCGGTTGCCACCGGCTTGGGAGTGACCGAGATGATCACCAGTCCCACCTTTACCATTGTTTGTGAATATCACGAAGGTAGAATGCCCCTGTATCACTTTGACGTGTATCGCGTCTATGATCCGGATGAACTGTTTGAAATTGGATTTGAAGAATACCTTTTCGGGCAGGGTGTATGTCTGATCGAATGGGCAGATCTGGTAGAGGACATCTTACCGCCGTCTGCCATTCGTGTGGAAATCACCTATGGCGAAGGAGCCACCGAACGCATCTATGAAGTCACCCTCCCGGATGACAGAGAATGGGCGTTGGACGCATAAAGCCGCGAAGATACAGAGACAGAAAAGAGGAAGTTTATGAAACTTTTAGCCATTGAAACCACAGGAGCCAAAGCTTCTGTTGCCCTGGTGGATGAACAGGGAAAGGTGACAGTACAGGGATCCGACGAAACCATGAATCACCTGCAGCATTTGATCCCCATGATCCAGCAGCTGATGACAAATTGTGCATTGTCAATAAACGATATTACTGGAATTTTAGTGTCGGAAGGGCCGGGGTCCTTTACCGGGATCCGTATTGGAATGGCCACAGCCAAGGGACTGGCGCAGGCATTGAACGTACCCATCGTGGGAGTACCCACACTGCGATCCTTCACCTACCATTTCCAGAGAGAAGATGTGGTGGTTTGTCCGGTCTTTGATGCCAGAAGAGAGCAGGTCTATTCCGGAGCCTATACCTGGAATGGAACGGAAGCTGTTTCGCTGGTTGCGGATGGGGCCTACGACCTGAAGGAACATCTGGCGCAGCTTCAGGCGGCAATCACCGCTCCCGCCAAAGTGCTCTTCTTCGGCGACGGTCTTGATCGTTACGAAGCATTGATCCGCCAGTGGGGAGATGAGGTAAAGGAACAGGGCATCGAAGTGGAATTTTCCCCCGTGGAACGCCGCTACCAGGAAGCTGCTTCCGTTGCACTTCTGGGCCGTCAGATGATGGATCAGGGAAAAGCCAAGCAGTTCGGTGAAATGGAACCGGTATATCTCCGTCAGGCAGAAGCTCAGCGAAAGCTGGAGGAACGCCTGGCGCAAATGCAGTAATTACAAGGATTGTCGTATATCGTCGATAGACGATAGATGCAGAGGTTTGATTGAATATGGCGAATACAACAATGCAGTACCACATTCGAAAGGCGGAACCCAGAGATGTGAAACCTCTGGCGGAACTGGATGCCAGATGCTTCGCTGCTCCCTGGAGCGAACAGTCCTTTGAGGAAGATGTGGTAAAGAATCCGCTGGCCTTTTATTTGGTGGCGGAAAGTGAAGAGGGAGACATCATCGGTTATGCCGGTGTATGGATGATCGTAGGCGAAGGACACATCACCAATGTGGCGGCCAGTCCGGATCACCGCAGATGCGGGGTTGCCAGAGCGGTGCTGACTCAACTGTTCGACATCTGTGAAACCCAGCATGGAATCGATGCATTTACACTGGAGGTACGACCCTCCAATGATCCTGCCATCGCACTGTATGAAAGCTTCGGTTTTCAGACAGCCGGCCGCAGAAAGGGATATTACGAAGATAACGGTGAAGACGCACTGATCATGTGGCGTCAGGTCGTAAACGAATAAATCGGCTTCCATCCGGAGATACTGTGAACATCAGTATCGCGGAAAGGAAGTGGAAAACGTGAGAGGATATTACGATCACGAGTACTATGAGGACAGAGATGAGGGGATGCATGTATCCGCATCGCATTGCAGCCGGTTTTCCGGGCGAAGCGATGTGAGCATGTTCAACATGACCGATTATCAATCCTGCGAAAACTGCAGGCACATGACAGCGGACAGCCGCTGTATCTTCGGCATGGACAAGCATTTCCTCCACATGAGGTAACCAATGAAAGACGGAAAATTCATCACCATGGGTATCGAAAGCAGCTGTGACGAAACGGCCATTGCCATCGTTGCAGACGGAAGAACGGTACTCTCCAATATCATATCGTCGCAGATTGCCGTGCACAAAGTGTTCGGGGGCGTGGTTCCGGAAATCGCATCGCGCCATCACCTGACCAACATCAACAGCGTGTATCAGCAGGCGCTGGATGAAGCCGGAATCACCATCGACGACGTGGATCTGATCGGTGTCACCTGCGGTCCCGGACTGGTGGGCGCACTTCTGATCGGTCTTGCCCATGCCAAGGCTGTGGCTTTTGCCACGGGAAAGCCGTTGGTGGGCGTACATCACATTCAGGGCCACATCAGTGCCAATTACGTGCAGTCTCCGGATCTGGAGCCTCCGTTCATGGCGCTGGTAGTCAGCGGGGGCCATACTCACATCGTGGATGTAAAAGGCTACAACAGTTTTGAAGTGCTGGGCCGTACCCGCGACGATGCTGTGGGAGAAGCCTTTGATAAAGTTGCTCGCGTTCTGGGACTGGGATATCCCGGTGGTCCGCTGATTGACAAGCTGGCGAAGGAAGGCGACCCCAACGCCATCGAATTCCCCAGAGTCTTCCTGGAAAAGGATAGCCTGGACTTCAGTTTCAGCGGTATCAAGACCGGCGTTCTGAACTACATCAACGGTCAGCGCCAGAAGGGACTGGAAATCAATAACGCTGACGTGGCAGCCAGCTTCCAGCAGGCAGTCATGGACGTTATCGTTACCAAGACCGTTCGTGCGGCGAAGCAGAGAAAGCAGAAGCGCATCGTGGTGG
>JAFOGM010000354.1 GCA_017386805.1 Bacillota bacterium | reverse complement strand
GTATCTCCGATAAGTACATGGCTCAGGTTTGGGGTAAGACCGAAGCAGAATTATTCCTGAAGAGAAAGGAAATGAATCTGTTCCCGGACTACAAGATGATCGACACCTGCGGTGCGGAATTTGCTTCTGAAGTACCTTACCTGTACTCCACCTACGAAGGTGAAAACGAAAGTGTTGTAAGTGACAAGAAGAAGATCATCGTACTGGGTTCCGGTCCCATCCGTATCGGTCAAGGTGTTGAATTCGACTACTCCACCGTACATGCTATCTGGACCATCCGTGAATCCGGCTATGAAGCGATCATCATCAATAATAACCCGGAAACCGTATCCACCGACTACACCACCAGCGATAAGCTGTACTTCGAACCGCTGACCGTGGAAGACGTTATGAACGTCATCGAACTGGAAAAGCCGGAAGGCGTTGTGGTTTCCCTGGGCGGTCAGACTGCTCTGAACCTGACTCAGCCGCTGGTAGATCTGGGTATCAAGACCATCGGTACCGACGTACAGGCAATCGAAAACGCAGAAAACAGAGACTGCTTCGAAAAGATCATGACCAAACTGGGTATTCCTCAGCCCAAGGGTGAAGCGGTAACCTCCATCGAAGATGGTGTCAGAGTTGCTGCTGAAATCGGCTATCCCGTACTGGTTCGTCCCAGCTACGTTCTGGGCGGTCGTGCAATGCAGATCGTTGCGGAAGAAGCCGGCCTGAGAAGATACTTACAGACCGCAGTAGAAATCAACACCGAACAGCCCGTACTGGTTGACAAGTACGTAACCGGTAAGGAACTGGAAGTTGACGCTATCTGCGACGGTACTGATGTATTCGTTCCCGGTATCATGGAACACGTTGAAAGAACCGGCGTACACTCCGGTGACTCCATCAGCGTATACCCCACCTTCAGCGTAAGCGAAAAGGTGAAGGAAACCATCCTGGACTACACCGTAAAGCTGGGTCTGGGCGTAGGTATCGTGGGTCTGTACAACATCCAGTTCATCGTGGACAAGGAAGATAACGTTTACGTTATCGAAGTTAACCCCAGATCTTCCCGTACCGTTCCCTTCATCTCCAAGGCAAGCGGTCATCCCTTAGCGGATATCGCTACCAGAGTGATCCTGGGCCAGAGCCTGAAGGAACAGGGTTACGACAAGGTATATCCCAACGAAAAGCAGCGTTGGTACGTTAAGGCTCCCGCATTCTCCTTCTCCAAGCTGAGAGGTATGGACGCATATCTGTCTCCGGAAATGAAGTCCACCGGTGAAGCCATCGGTTATGACACCACTCTGACCAGAGCACTGTACAAGGCTCTGCTGGCTTCCGGTATGCACGTACTGAACTACGGTACTCTGCTGGCTACCATCGCCGATAAGGATAAGGAAGAAGCTCTGCCTCTGATCCGCCGCTTCTACAACCTGGGCTTCAACATCGAAGCAACCGAAGGTACCGCAGCCTTCCTGAAGGAACACGGTATCAAGACCAGAACCAAGAAGAAGATCAGCCAGGGCAGCGAAGAAATCTTAGAAGCGATCCGTAAGGGTCATGTAAGCTACGTTCTGAACACCAGCGGTCATGACACTGTTAACGGTGAACACGATGGTTTCGAAATCAGAAGCTGTGCAACAGAAAACAACGTGACTATGTTCACTTCTCTGGATACCGTTCGCGTACTGCTGGACGTTCTGGAAGAAACCACAATGAAGATTTCCACCATCGATGCAGAATAAATATCGCTAAGATTGGTGAATTGTGTTAAAATAATATTAAGCGAAGGCCCCTGTTCGCCGAACAGGGGCTTTTTCAATCAAAGGAGGAAATAGACCTATGGAACTGAACAGAGAAAGCAGAGCCGTGGAATTGCATAAAAAAGGATATAACTGTGCACAGGCTGTGGCTTGCAATTATTGTGATCTTTTCGGGCTGGACGAAGAAACCGTATATCGCATGATGGAAGGTTTCGGCTTTGGCTGCGGCATGAAGGAAATCTGCGGCGCCATCAGCGGAGCGATTGCCGTGATCGGGATGAACAACTCCAGCGGAAATCCGGAACGGGGCGTGACCAAAGGTTCCACTTACGAACTGACCAGTGCACTGGGTAAGAAATTCGAAGAAAAGAATGGTTCCATGCTGTGCGGAGAACTGCGCGGAGGTCCGGACAAAGCTCCCCTGCGTTCCTGTGGCGGCTGCATCGAAGATGCCTGCGTTCTCGTGGAAGAATACTTAAAGGAACATTACCATGGAGTATAAGCGAATTCAGGATAAAATATTTTTACGCTGTGATCCGGGAGAAGAGATCCTGGAACAGCTGAACATCGTCTGTGAAAAGGAAGACGTTCGTCTGGCTCTGATCAGCGGTCTGGGTTCTGTGACCAAGGCGGTCATCGGGATCTTCGACCTGGCGGAGAAGCATTTCTACGCCACGACGCTGGAAGAACCCATGGAGATCGGAACCTTGACAGGTACGGTGACAAATAAAAATGGGGCTGTGTATCTTCACGTTCACGCAGTGCTGGGTAAGACCGACGGGACAGCCTACACAGGCCATCTGAAAGAAGGGGTGGTCATGGCCACTGCTGAAATCGTTTTGGATTTGATCGAGGGAGAAGTTGGCCGAAGATTCGTTCCGGAGACCGGACTTCATCCCATGGTTTTTTCTTAGATCCCATCCCAAAAGGAGAATTGTTAAATGAGTGAAAAATTTCATGTAAAATATCATGATGTGAGAGAGGTCAGCGACGTTCGACAGATGCTGGCGGAAAGTACAAAAATGTACACCGATCGTCCGGCTTATCTGGTGAAGAAGGCCAAGGGCGAACCTTACAGCGAAATTCTCTTCCGTCAGGTGGATAATGATGTGAAGGCTCTGGCAACCGCCATGATCGACATGGGACTGTCCGGCGAAAAGATCGCTGT
>JAFOGM010000353.1 GCA_017386805.1 Bacillota bacterium | reverse complement strand
TTTCCCTGGCAATCGATGCGTTCCGCATCTCCCGCCGCGGCCAGAACTTCCTCGTTGGAACCTACCAGCTTGATCACACCGTCCTCCTGCAGAACCGCTTCTGCAAAGACATCCCGTTCCACATAAACTTTCGCGTTATACAATACTGTTTTCACAATATTGTCCTCCTTTGTCTCGTGTTATTTACAGAATACTCGCAATTTCGTCCCATTGTCAATCCCCGCCAAACCAAGTATAATGAATATAACTTCGAAATACAGGAGGATGATTATGAACAATTTCACATATTCCGTCCCCACCACCGTTCACTTCGGTAAGGGACAGATCTCTCAGTTAACAGACTCCGTTAAACTGTACGGAAGCCGCGTTTTACTGGTTTACGGCGGCGGTTCCATCAAAAAGAACGGCGTGTACGACGCCGCTACCGCTCTGTTAAAAGAAAACAACATCTTCTACGTGGATCTGGACGGCGTGGAACCCAACCCCCGCGTGGAAACGGTTGCCCGCGGCGCAGCCCTCTGCAGAGAACATGACATCGACGTGGTCATCGCTCTGGGTGGCGGTTCTTCCATCGACTGCGCCAAGATCGTCTGCGCAGCCACCAACTACGACGGCGACCCCTGGGATCTGATCATCGGTACCGGCAGCGTTCCTGAAACGGTGCTTCCGCTGATTGCCGTTCTGACCCTGGCAGCCACCGGTTCCGAAATGGACCCCGTAGCGGTCATCTCCAACATGACACTGAACCGAAAACTCTCCATCGGCCATCCGGCACTTCGCCCCAAAGTGGCCATCATGGATCCAGAATACACCTTCAGCGTTCCGAAATACCAGACCGCATCCGGTACGGCTGATATCTTCAGCCACACCCTGGAATCCTTCTTCAGCCCGGTCCGCAGCGCCTACCTGCAGAACCAGTTCTGTCTGGCCATCCTGAAGACCTGTATGAAGTACGGTCCCATCGCTCTGGAAGAACCGGACAACTACGAAGCCCGTGCGAACCTGATGTGGGCTTCCAGCTGGGCCATCAACGACACCCTGAAGAAGGGCAACGAAATCGGCTGGTCCGTGCATCCGCTGGAACATGAATTATCCGCTTACTACGACATCACCCACGGCGTCGGTCTGGCCATCCTGACCCCGCACTGGATGAGAGCCGTTCTCAGCGAAGAGACCGTAGACCGCTTCGTGACTCTGGCCACTGAACTCTACGGCTTCGACGCTTCCTTACCGGCCATGGAACTGGCCGACCTGGCAATCGACGCCACCGCCAAGTTCTTCTTCGAGACCCTGGGGCTTCCCTCCACGCTGAAGGAAGTGGGAATCGACGAAACACATCTGGAGGCCATGGCTCACAACTGTAAGGCTCGTCTATCCCAGGGTTTCGTTCCGCTGACTCCGGAACAGAACCTGGAAATTTATAAAGCTGCTCTGTAAGAGCAGCGGGTATTGGGGGGAATCATTATGAAAAAAACTGCATTGGTGCTCAGCGGAGGGGGCTCCCGCGGCGCTTACCAGGCCGGTGTCTGGCAGGCTCTTCGGGAAATGGGGATCCCCATCCACATGGTGACCGGCTCTTCCGTGGGTGCCATCAACGGCGCGGCAATCGCTCAGGATGCCTTCGCTCAGGCCCAGGACCTGTGGCGCCAGCTGGAAACATCCCAGGTCTTTGATGTGAGCCGCATCCTTCAAAAAGGCGGCGCTTCCTACTCATCCCTGAAGACGCTGCTATCCTCGAAGCTGGACGAAGATCAGATCCGGGCTTCGGCCATGGATTACGGTCTGGTGACGGTGGAAGTGGGAAAAGACCCGCAGGACATTCTTCAGGCCAAACATCTCTGGAAGGAAGACATTCCGCAGGGTCAGCTGATCGATTATATCCTGGCCAGCGCTTCTTGTTTCCCGGCAGTCACGCCTTATCAGATCAACGGCGAATCCTACATCGACGGCGGCTATCAGGATAACCTGCCCATCGGCATGGTCCTGGACCGCGGTGTGGAACGAATCATTGCCGTCAAGCTGAACGCCATGGGCATCGTCCGCGAAGAAGATATTGCGAGAGCCAGAGACGCCGGTGTGGAAGTCATCCTCATCGAAAGCCCCTGGGATCTGGGAAACTTCCTGATTTTCGATCAGGATAACGCAAAACATCTGATGCGTTTAGGGTATCTGGACTGTCTCAAGGCCTTCGGCGCTTACGAAGGTTCCCGCTTCACCTTCCTTCGGGAAGAAATGGACAAGCGAACCCTGAACACTGCCGAAGAAGCCGGTGAAATCTTCGGTCTGGATCCGGAAT
>JAFOGM010000352.1 GCA_017386805.1 Bacillota bacterium | reverse complement strand
GCTGAGGATGGTAGAGAAAGCGAAGAACAGTAAGCAGATGGCTACAAATGCACCACCCAGACTTTCACCGAACACAGATCCAAAGGCCAGCTGCGCCATATTAGTCTTTCCTACACCTTCTGCAGCACCGGTAGCTAACACGCCGTCAGCGGTGTACAGGGTAGAAATAACAACTAAAGAAGTCATAGTCAGAACCACGAAAGTGTCGATGAAGACGCTGACCATAGCCACAACACCCTGATCGTGGGGTCTCTTTACATTAGCCATGGCGTGAGCGTGAGGGGTGGAACCCATACCAGCTTCATTGGAGAACAGCCCTCTCTTCGCACCCTGGCTGATGGCAGTTTTAATGGCATAACCGAAACCACCGCCGATGATAGCTTCCGGATGGAAGGCATACTTGAAGATCATACCGATGGCTTCCGGTACATAGGAAGCTCTCATGATCAGCAGAACGATACCACCCACCAGATATAACGTAGCCATGACCGGAACCAGCTTTTCAGTTACGGAAGCAACACGGCTGGCGCCACCGATGAAGATGATAGCAGCAAATGCACAAAGTGCTGCACCGACGATCCAGGTGGGAATACCAAAGGCATTGTAGCAGGATTCGCCGATGGAGTTGGCCTGTACCATGGTACCCATGAAGCCCAGAGCCAGAATCGTAGCCACGGAGAAGAATCCGGCCAGAGCCTTACCGAAGCCACCCTTAAATGAAGTCTGGATGTAATACACGGGACCACCCTGAACGGTACCGTCTTTTTCAACGATACGGGTCTGCTGCGCTAATACAGCTTCTGCATATACAGTTGCCATACCGAAGAATGCGATGATCCACATCCAGAAGATGGCACCAGGACCACCGGTCAGGATCGCACCGCAGGCACCAACGATATTACCGGTACCTACCTGTGCAGCGATTGCTGTGGTCAGCGCCTGGAAGGAGCTCATCCCCACTTCCTGCTTTCCGCCGTGTAAACTGAAGTTTCCGAACACGCCCTTCAGGCCTTCGCCGAAGCAGCGGATCTGTACGAAACGAGTACGGATCGTGAAATACAGACCACATCCCAGAAGCATGATGATCAGAATGTAGTCAGATAAATAACCATTGATTGTTTGTACTACTTTTAATAAAGCGTCCATAATAATTTGTTTCTCCTGTTTCTTTTATTTTCCGAATAAAAAAAGTCACCGAACATTTCAGTGACTCCAAAGAACAGGGCAGCATGTGCACCAAAGACCGCCAATACCGGCAGCTCTTATGTACTTCTGTCCTTTTGCCTGAGAGATTCGGTAAGCGTTTCACTTACCTTGCACCTTCGGCACCCGCTCGAAGCGGGATTCTCCAGAGTTCCTCCATTTACGGTCTCTTTCGATTCCGTAAACTTCATCGGACTTATTCAACTGAGTTTAGTTATACCACCGTTATATACGGTTGTCAACACTTTATTTCGATAAAGTGTTGACAACCGCTCACAAGTACAAATTAGAACAGACCGCTGATCTTTCCGTTTTCATCAACGTCGATCTTTTCTGCAGCCGGTACCTTGGGCAGACCAGGCATGGTCATGATGTCACCGGTCAGAGCAACGATGAAGCCAGCACCAGCGGAAACCTTCAGGTTTCTTACGGTAACGGTGAAGCCTTCCGGAGCGCCCAGCAGCTTCGCATCGTCAGAGAAGCTGTACTGAGTCTTTGCCATGCAGATGGGCATCTTATCGAAGCCCAGTTCTTCCAGCTGAGCCGCCTGCTTCTTCGCATTGGCAGTCAGGATCACATCGTCAGCACGGTAAATCTTCTTTGCGATGGCCTTTAATTTATTTTCAATGGTATCTTCCACATCGTAGCAGAAGGTGAAGTCGTTTTCTTCTTCGCACAGTCTCACAACAGCGTTAGCCAGATCTACGCCGCCTTCGCCGCCCTTGCCCCAAACTTCGGACAGTTCTACGTTTACACCCAGACGCTTGCATTCTTCACGAACCAGTTCCAGTTCTGCAACGGTGTCGGTGGGGAATCTGTTGATGGCTACAACTGCAGGCAGCTTGTAAACCTGAGTGATGTTTTCAATGTGTCTCAGCAGGTTGGGTAGACCCTTCTTCAGAGCTTCCAGATTTTCGTTGTTCAGTTCTGCCTTGGGAACGCCGCCGTGGTTCTTCAGTGCACGAACGGTAGCAACGATAACAACTGCGGAGGGCTTCAGACCAGCCATACGGCACTTGATATCCAGGAACTTTTCTGCACCTAAGTCAGCACCGAAACCAGCTTCGGTCACAACGTAGTCACCCATCTTCAGCGCAGTTTTGGTAGCCAGAACGGAGTTACAGCCGTGAGCGATGTTCGCGAAGGGACCACCGTGAATGAACACAGGGGTGTGTTCCAGAGTCTGAACCAGGTTGGGCTTCATAGCGTCCTTCAGCAGAGCAGCCATAGCACCCTGAGCCTTCAGATCGCCAGCGGTAACCGGCTTATCATCGTAGGTGTAAGCAACAACGATCTTGGACAGACGTTCCTTCAGGTCGTTGATGTCGTTGGACAGGCACAGAATCGCCATGATTTCGCTGGCTACGGTGATATCGAAGCCATCTTCTCTGGGAATACCGTTGACCTTAGCGCCCAGACCGTCCACGATGGAACGCAGCTGACGGTCATTCATGTCCACAGCACGTCTCCAGATGATCTTACGAACGTCGATGTTCAGGGAGTTGCCCTGATAAATATGGTTGTCCATCATGGCAGCCAGTAAGTTGTTGGCAGCACCGATGGCATGGAAGTCACCAGTGAAGTGCAGGTTGATATCTTCCATGGGAATCACCTGAGCGTAACCACCACCGGCAGCACCGCCCTTAACGCCGAATACAGGACCCAGAGAAGGTTCTCTCAGAGCTACGGTAACCTTCTTACCGATCTTCTTTAAGCCGTCAGCCAGACCTACAGTGGTAGTGGTCTTACCTTCACCAGCAGGAGTCGGGTTGATAGCAGTCACCAGGATCAGCTTACCATCGGGTCTGTCCTGACGATCCTTTAACAGCTGGTTACTGATCTTCGCTTTGTAGTTTCCGTACAGTTCCACATAAGAGGGATCGATTTCTGCAGCTTCAGCAATCTGCATAATGGGCAGAATCTCAGCTTCCTGTGCAATCTGAATGTCAGTCTTGAATTCCATTTTGTCTTCTCCTTTTGTCCTGAAACAGGCTGTTTACAATATCCTCATAAAACGCTTTGTAAAGCACAAAGTTATCTATTTTCACCTTACTCCAATTCACGACAATTCGCAAGTATGAATTTCACTTTTTCTCAAAAAATATCAAAAAACACGAACATTAAAATAAACATTTTAAATAACGTTCGTGTTTCATAGTTTCTTATTTCTTCTTTTTAAAAATTACACTGCGGAACAG
>JAFOGM010000351.1 GCA_017386805.1 Bacillota bacterium | reverse complement strand
TTACGATTTCCGGTATAAACTCAGGAACTGGCTGGCTGCAGACAGGCTGGCGGACCGTTGGCGCCCGCGAAATCTGTCAGGTTTTGTCGAAAAAACAATTAAAATCATAAAAAATCCCTCCATCCCGAAAATAATTGGGAATGGAGGGTGTTTTTTTGTTTAAAATGGGCGTCAGAATACCGGATTTTGCGAAAAAAATTGAAATTTCCGGTATCGGCTTCCGGACCGCCGTGATTAAACGATCTTGGTAGTCCAGTCTTCTACGTTCCAGATATCGGTTACCCAGTCTTCGTAGAAGGTTGGGTCGTGGGATACCATCAGGATGGTGCCTGGGTATTCCTTCAGGGCGCGCTTCAGTTCTTCCTTTGCTTCCACGTCCAGGTGGTTGGTCGGTTCGTCCAGGATCAGCCAGTTGTGTTCGCGGTTCATAACGACTGCCATTCTTGCCTTGGCGTTTTCGCCGCCGGAGAGAACTCTCATCTGACTGGTGATGTGGTCATTGGTCAGGCCGCACTTGGACAGGCACAGACGGCATTCTCTGTTTTCCATGGAAGGGAACTCTTTCCAGAAGTAGTCCAGGGCTGTGATGTCGGAGTCACGTTCTGCTTCCTGCTCAAAATATCCAGGGAACAGGTAGTCGCCCAGTTCAACCTTGCCGTCGAGAGCAGGGAGTTTGCCCAGAATGGTCTTCAGCAGGGTGGTCTTACCCAGACCGTTGGTGCCGACGATGGCAACCTTCTGGCCTCTTTCCAGAGTGAAGGATACCGGACGGGTCAGAGGCTCGTCCTTGGAGTAGCCGATTACCAGGTCTTCAGCCTGCACGATGAAGCGGGAAGGAGTACGGGCCATGAGGAATCGGAATTCCGGCTTGATCTTTTCAGTCGGACGTTCGATGATTTCCATCTTGTCCAGCTTCTTTTGACGGGACATGGCCATGTTTCGTGTTGCAACACGGGCCTTGTTTCTGGCAATGAAGTCTTCCAGTTCTTCAATTTCAGCCTGCTGGCGCTTGTAAGCAGCCAGTTCCTGTGCCTTCTGGATTTCGTACATTCTCTGGAAGTTTTCATAGTCGCCGGTGTAGCGGGTCAGGTTGCCGCCGTCCAGGTTGTAGATTACGTTAACTACAGAGTTCAGGAAGTCCATGTCGTGGGAAACCAGGATGAAAGCGTTTTCGTATTCCTGCAGGTATCTGGTCAGCCATACGATGTGTTCGTGGTCCAGATAGTTGGTCGGTTCGTCCAGAATCAGGATGGACGGATTTTCGAGCAGCAGTTTTACCAGCAGAGTCTTGGTTCTCTGACCGCCGGACAGGTCGGTAACGTCTCTGTCCAGGCCTACATCGCCCAGACCCAGGCCGTTGGCAACTTCTTCAATCTTGGCATCCAGCTGATAGAAACCGGAAGATTCCAGAATACCCTGGATTTCGCCGGCATCTTCCATCATTTCATCAATCTTATCCGGATCGGCTTCTGCCATATCCGCATAGAGCTGCATCATTTCTGCTTCCAGCTCATACATGTGGTTGAATGCA
>JAFOGM010000036.1 GCA_017386805.1 Bacillota bacterium | reverse complement strand
TCTTGTAAGTTTCGATGGGTGTGGAACCGGTTGCCAGACCCAGTACACAAGCAGGGTCGCGATGGATTTCCGCAGCGATGATGTGAGCAGCGCGGCGGCTCATAGCTTCATGGTCTTTTTCCAAATAAATGCGAATCATGTGAAATTCCCCCTTAATTGTTTGAGATTTTTTTATTTCATTTCCGGTAAGCTGGCAGCAGCCATGGACTGACCTACGCGGCGGAACTTTTCGTCGGGCAGAGTCAGCTGGATCTTGTCAGCGTATTCCGGATATTCGTCGTCCAGAACCTTACGGCAGGTTTCCAGTAACAGGTCGCCGCCCTTACCGCTCATTACGCGGCCCAGCAGCAGAACGTACTTGAAACCGTAGTGTTCGAAGTAGTAAGCCAGGGTGTGGCCCAGGTAGGTACCGATGGATTCATAAACCTTAGCAGCGCCTTCGTGGCCTTCTTCCATCAGCTTCTGGGTTACCTTCAGCTTTTCTGCGGGAGAAGCGTTTTCATCCAGCTCGATGCCTGCGCGGGGAGCCAGCTTGTTTACGCCGTCCTGGCAGAAGTACTTAACGCCGCAGCCGATGTCGCCGGACCATTCGTCCACCATAGCATCGGGGTTAGCATCCACGGGAACGAAAGCCAGTTCGTTCAGCCAGCCGGTGATGCAGCCGTCTTCGTTAACGTAGCCAACCGCTTCACTGGTACCCATAGCGATACCTAAGATATTGTTGTCGTTTAAGCTCATGGTACCAGCCAGAGCGGAAACGTCACCGTCGTTGGCAACCGCATAGGGAACGTCGCCGAAGGTGTCGGTGATAGCACGGATGAAGATGTTCTTTACCTTTTCTTCATACAGTTCCTTGGGAACCTTCAGGAACAGGGATGCGCTCATGGTTCTGTCATTGATATAGATACCTGCAGAGGAAACGCCGACAGCGTCAACTCTGGGCATGTGAGCAGCTGCAGCCTTCAGCGCGGATACGATACCTTCGTAGTGGTATTCCGGATCCGGATTGATCTTGGGCAGCCAAACCACTTCTTCGGAGAAGACGGTTTCGCCGTCGATCACTGCGGAAACCTTACGGTCGGAACCGCCGGCATCGAAGCCGATACGGCAGCCTTCCAGGTGACCGCCCATAGCCTTGGGATTGTCCTTGCTTTCGGGGATATCATCGGTCAGAACGATTTCGAAGTCATGTTCGAAGATGTTGGCCATGAAGTCCCAGTCAAATTCACGTTCGCCGCCCTTGCAGTATACGCTGCAGAGGTAGTCGTAGATGTTCTTGTCATTGACATAGATCTTGTAGCCGCCCTTCATCCACAGCGCAGTCTTTACGATGCGGTCGATGTAGTAGCGGTCAGCTTCTGCCATTTCCGGGGTACCGTGAATGAAGGTGTGGGTGGTAGCCATCTGGCCGTCTGCACGTTCCACAGCGATGGACACAGGCTTCTTGGCATCCTTCAGAAAAGCACGGTTGAACTTCAGTAGGGGAGTGAATTCCGGATCCAGGACCGGCTTATTCTTCACGTCCACAGAGATTCCATAACGATTCATAGAATATCCTCCTATTTAAAATATAACACGATATTGAATTTACTATTTTTGTATGTACCCATACACTTTCATTCTACAAACGATTGTTTGAAATAGCAACTGTTTTTTCACTGATAAAATCTATGGTGACAGGGAATCCGGGAATCCTTATAATAAAGGTAGAAATGTGATTCGGAGGTGTTCTGATGAAATATGAATTGAAAAAAGACGGATTTTCTGCTGTGATCGAAAGCCACGGCGGAGAGCTGATCTCCTTCCGGGATCCGGAAGGAAGAGAATATATCTGGTCCGGCAACCCGGCTTACTGGCCGGGCCGAAATCCGCTGCTGTTTCCCATCGTAGGGAACCTGAAGAACGGTGCAGTAAAGTTCGACGGCGTGACCTATGAAATGAGTCGTCACGGCTTCGCCCGCGACAACGACTTTGCGCTGGTGGAACAGGGAGAGGACTTCATCGTTCTGGAACTGTGTGAAAACGAAACGACCCTGGCGAAGTATCCCTATGCCTTCCGGCTGCAGGTTCGTCAGCAGCTGGTGGAGGGAGGCTTTGTCACAGCTTTTTGTGTAAAAAATACCGATGATAAGCCCATGCCTTTCTGCATTGGTGCTCATACAGCCTTCAACTGCCCGCTGAACCAGGGGGAAACCTTCGACGACTACGAAATCGTCTTCGACCAGAAGGAGACGGCGCCGATGCGCCGGCTGACTGCCGCAGGGCTGGTAAGTGCAGGGGAACGGGAAGCCTTCCTGGAGGACCAGGACCGCTTCGCCCTGGATCATGGGGTGTTTGAACG
>JAFOGM010000350.1 GCA_017386805.1 Bacillota bacterium | reverse complement strand
CTGAACAGCATCACTAATGCTAATAATACGCTTAACTTCTTCATCATGTCTTTTCTCCTTTTGCTTTTTACTCAGTCACCTTTGACTATGGCCTTATTATACTTTAGCGTACTAAATTTGTAAAGTACTAAATTGAAAAAATTTTAAATTTTTTTCAATATATTTTTACATAAAGAAACCCGGAGGTTTTCCTCCGGGTCGTTTTCTGATTTACAGTTCTTCTGCAGCTTCTTCCACTGCTTCTTCGGTTTCTTCAACCAGTTCTTCTGCAGCCTCTTCGTCTTCAGCTGCCTTTTCTTCTCTGGTGTAGCTGATCAGGTCTTCTGCGATTTCATTGGTAGCCAGAGTTACCGGCTTACTGGATTCCACTTCGGTCAGCTGGGGCTTTCCGTCGATCAGGTCACGGGATCTCTTAGCAGCCATGATAACCAGGGTGTAGCTGCTGTCTACCTTACTGCGCAGCAGGTTGATGGATGGATATAACATGTTTATTTTTCCTCCTCATATCGTTTCATCAGATCGTGTACGCCTCTGGACACCTTGAAATGTTCCGCCTTCATAATGGAAACCACATGATCCACGGCTTCATCCAGGTCGTCGTTAACGACACAGTAATCATATTCGGTCATACAGGAAATTTCATTCAGGGTCTTGCTCAGTCGGAGCTCAATGGCTTCCGGTGTTTCCGTTCCGCGGCCGGTCAAACGCTTCCGCAGTTCTTCCAGAGACGGCGGTAACAGGAAAATGGCAACCCCTTCGGGGTAGGCTTTCTTCACGTTCAGTGCGCCCTGGGTATCGATCTCCAGCAGGACATCACGACCCTTGGCCAGCTGTTCCATGACCATCTGCTTCGGTGTACCGTAGAAGTTTTCATACACCTGTGCATATTCAAAGAATCCGTCCGCAGCGATGCGTTCCTGGAATTCTTCGCGGGTCACGAAATAGTAGTTTACGCCGTCCACTTCTCCTTCACGAGGTTTTCTCGTGGTCATGGAAATGGACAGGTCGATATCCAGTTCTTCCAGAACCCGTTTACAAATCGTACCTTTTCCTGCACCCGACGGGCCGGAAATAACATACAATAAGCCTTTTCCCATGGTATTTCCTTTCTGTTTCATTTTTTGTGTATCAATATATTTTACTCCAGAAAATCGCTTTTTTCAAGTCCTTTCCTGTGGTTTTTATTCGATATTTTGCACCTGTTCTCTGATTTTTTCGATTTCACTCTTGATATCCAGAACGTAATTAGTAATGGTGATATCGTTGGCCTTGGAACCGATGGTATTGGCTTCTCTGTTCATTTCCTGAACCAGGAAGTCCAGCTTCTTACCGTCAGGCTGGGTACTCTTGGTGATGATGTTTTCCAGCTGAACGATATGGCTGTTCAGACGGACCAGTTCTTCGGTCACGCTGCACTTATCCGCAAAAATTGCAGCTTCCACCAGGATTCTGTCTTCCGGAATTTCCACGGTATTGCCCAGCAGATCCTGGATGCGTTCCTTCAGGCGATTGGTATATTCCGATACCACTGCCGGAGAGCGCTGTTCGATTTCCTTGACCATGGACAGGATCAGACCGCCGCGGTGGATGATATCTTCTGCCAGCTTGGCACCTTCCACGATGCGCATTTCATTCAGCTTTTCTGCAGCCTGAGCTACGGGAATGGACAAGCTCTTCAGGATTTCTTCTTCGTCTTCCACATCGGGAACTGCCTTCAGAACGTCCGGCATGGAAGCCAGCATCTGCAGAGTGATGTCGCCATTGACTTCAAACATTCCCTTCAGTTCCTTCAGGTTATCGTAATACTGCTTGGCCGCCATGGTGTTCAGCTTTACAGTAGTATCATCTTCCGTGATGTTTTCTACCAGAATGGACACATCGATCTTACCTCTGCGGGCTACTCCCTTAACGATGCTCTTCAGCTTTTCTTCCGCAAAGGAATAGCGACGAGGCATCTTCATAGAGATGTCGCTGTAGCGATGATTTACCGCCTTCATTTCAACGATGATGTTACGCTTTCCGTCACTGTATTCGGCTCTTCCGAATCCGGTCATGCTCTTTACCATATGTAATTCCTCCGTTGTCATTCTGCGCCCCGGGCGCCACTGTTTTACCGATACCACCCAATGGGGTCTACCTTTTTTGATCCATTCGTGGTAACATTACTATTATACAATCGTTCCCTGTGAAAACACAAGGAATTTCCAAAGGAGTTTTTATCATGAGTTTTGATGGAATCGTCACAGGTGCCGTTGCCCGCCAGCTCCACAGCTGCCTTTTCGGTGCCAAAATTGAAAAAGTCTATCAGCCGGAAGGCGATGAAATTGTGATCCACTGTCACGCCGGCCGCGAAAAACATAAATTATACCTGTCCTCTCACAGTTCTCACAGCCGCGTACACCTGACCAGCGGGGCGGATTCCAATCCTCCCAATCCGTCGGCATTCTGCATGCTGCTGAGAAAGCATCTCCAGGGCGGCCGCATCGCTTCTGTGGAACAAAAAGAGTCGGAGCGAATCCTTGAAATTTCTGTGGATACCGTCAACGAACTGGGATTCACCGTAAACAAAAAGCTGATCGCAGAAATCATGGGTAAGCACAGCAACATCATTCTGGTGGATCTGACCACCGGTAAGATCATCGACAGCATCAAGCGTGTCTCCATCGACATCAACCGCTATCGCCAATTGCTCCCAGGCCTTCCCTACGTGTATCCGCCTTCCCAGAACAAGCTGAACGCCTATGAACTTACAGAAGAAACCTTCTGCGCCGCTCTCATCGACAAAGAGCCTCTGGGTCCCAAAGCGCTGATGAACGCCATCTGCGGCGTTAGCCCTACCTTTGCCACAGAGGTTTGCCATCGGGCAACCTCCGGACGTGACCTGCCGCTGACTGCAGCCCAGACCTGGCCGGTGTTCCGCCAGATGATGGATCAGATCCTGGAGGGAACGCTGCAGGCTTCCGTATACGTGGATCCTCAACGCGGTCCCGTGGAATTCCACGCCGTTCCTCTTCTCAGCTATGCCGGTGCCGAAGAGCATCTCTTCAGCGATATCAGCGCTGCCTGCGACTACTATTACGGAAATAAGGAATCCTCTAACCGCGTACGCCAGAAGACCAACGATCTGACCCGTACAGTGGATGCTATGCTTCAGAAATTGTATCTGAAGAAAAAGCGTCTGTCAGAAGACCTTTTAGATGCGGAAAAAGCAGATAACTACCGTCTCTACGGCGAACTTCTCATGGCCAACATGCACATGATCCAGGCCGGAATGGATAAGGTGACCGTTCTCAATTATTATGACAACAGCCAGATCACCATCCCTCTGGATGTGAAGCTCTCCCCTTCCCGCAATTCTCAGAGATACTACAAGCTCTACGCCAAAGCAAAGACTGCCGTAAAGGAAAAGCAGCTTCAGCTGGAAGATACGCAGCAGGATCTGGACTATCTGGAATCTGTCGCCACCTTTATCGATCAGGCGGAAACCTATGAATCTGTGGAAGCCATTCGACAGGAACTGACAGAACTGGGCTATCTGAAGCGCAGAAAAATCACCGGAAAACCTGTAAAAACCAAGCTGAAACCCTACGAGTACACCACCAGCGATGGCTTCCGTGTATCCGCTGGCCATAACAATAAAGAAAATGATTATCTGACCTTTAAGTTGGCTGATAAAAAGGACATTTGGTTCCATACAAAGGACATTCCCGGATCCCATGTTGTCCTCTATACTGACGGTCGTGAAGTCACCGAAACCGCTCTGTTCGAAGCAGCAGCGATTGCCGCACACCACAGTAAGGGGCAGAGCTCTGAAAACGTTCCGGTGGATTACGTTCCCATCCGCCACGTGAAGAAGCCCAATGGTGCAAAACCCGGTATGGTCATCTTCACCAACAATCGCACACTGTACGTAAATCCGGCGCTCCCGAAAAAAGCAACCGACAAATAACGACGCAAAACGACCTGTTTCTCATGGAATCCAGGTCGTTTTTATTTGAAGATCTGCGTTGATTACATTTTTATGTAATTTATTACAAATATGTATTTTTTAGTTGATATATTGGAATTCTATTACTATACTGAAGGCAAGGAAAGGAGTGTGAAATCATGAACAGATTCCAAAATCCCATCGATTCCGACACCAAACGATGTGCCATCTGTCAGAGCCGTGTTCCGCGGGCTTCCTACTTCCGCGGCCGCTATATTTGTGACGACTGCCTGTCACTGATCAAAGAACGGATCTGAAACGAATCAAAAAGAGTTGTCCAACGACAGTTTCCTGTCCGCTGCGACAACTCCTTTGTTTTTCAGAAATTATTTTTTGTTCGGCTTCTTCGAGGGATTCTGCTTCTTCTCATTCCCCTTCTTTTTCTTGGATGCAAACTGCTTTCTGGCATTTTCACGTTCCTGACCCTTCAGCTTTTTCGCTGTCTTGGGCTTCATAACGGAGAAACCGAAACGTCCCAGAGGCTTCTTTTGGAGGCCATAGTAATGGCCGTGGCTATAGGCCATCAAGCCTGCCTTTTCCAGACAGAATCGATCGTTTTCATCCATCAGTGCCTTGTTCACATGAACTGCCACGATCTCAGCGATAAACATATCATGTGTTCCGTAAACCTTCTGCTCCACTACCTTACATTCCAGGTTCACCGGAGATTCCCCGATCATGGGACACTTCACCACGTCGCATTCCATCTTGGTCAGCTGCATCGCCTTGAATTTATCTTCATTCTTTCCGGAACGAACACCGCACCAGTCGGTCTGCTTCACCAGATCTTCTGTGGTCAGGTTGATGACGAATTCCCCATTTCTTTCAATGATATCGTGAGAATGACGATTTCTGCGAACGGACACGTAAGTCATGGGAGGTTCGGTATTGACGATCCCGGTCCATCCCACAGTAATGATGTTGTGTTCTTCCTCCGTACTTCCGCAGGAAACCATAACCGCAGGAACAGGATTCAGCATTGTTCCCGGTTTAAACGTTACTTTTTCAATCATCTATTCTTCCTCCTGCAGTGTCGATTCTACCAAGGTACCGCCATACTTTGCCCGCAGCTTGTCCAGAACCTGTTGGAACTCCTCCGGAAGCGGTGCTTCAAATTCCATGTACTGCCCCGTGGTAGGATGTACAAAGCCCAGGATCTGAGCATGGAGAGCCTGGCCCTGCAGCTCGATGGGCTGTTTCTTGGGACCATACACTGGATCTCCCAAAAGAGGATGGCCTTTGTGAGCCATGTGGACGCGGATCTGATGGGTCCGGCCCGTTTCCAATTTTGCCGTGATTCGGGTGAAGCTTCCGAAGCGCTCTTCCACTTTCCAATGAGTCACTGCCGGCTTGGAATTCCGATCGGTTACCGCCATACGGAGACGGTTGTTGGGATCGCGGCCGATGGGTGCATTGACCGTACCCCGATCTTCCTTGATATTGTGGAAGACCACCGCCTGATACATGCGGGTGATACTGTGAACCGCCAGTTGTTCCGCCAGTGCTCTGTGAGCCACATCGTTTTTAGCAACCATCAGCAATCCGCTGGTATCCTTGTCGATGCGATGAACGATGCCCGGGCGGATCACACCATTGATGGACGATAAATTTTTGCAATGATATAACAGCGCATTGACCATGGTTCCCGTATAATTCCCGGGAGCGGGGTGAACCACCATCCCGCGGGGTTTATTGACAACCACCACATCGTCGTCTTCATAAACGATATCCAGGGGGATGTTTTCCGCTTCCACTGCCAGCAGTTCCGGCTCCGGAAGAGCCACTGCCAGCTGGTCCTGCGCTTTGACTTTATATTTCTTTTCTTTCCGCGGTTCTCCATTGACGGTGACCGCTCCCTTTTCGATCAGCTTCTGAAGAAAGCTTCTCGAACAGTCCGGAAGAAGGTCCGCCAATAAGGCATCCATACGGCGGCCCGAATCCTCGGGATCCACCAGAAAATCATAGATCTGATCCACCTTACGCCTCCTTCGCCTTCTTCTGCATACGCGGTTCCCAGATGAGAACATAGAAGACCAGCAGGCCGCAGCCGCAGCAGACAGCGATATCCGCCACATTGAAAATGGGCCAGATGCGGAAATCAAAGAAATCCACCACGTAGCCGAAACGTACGCGGTCGATGAAGTTTCCGATTCCTCCGGCCAAAATCAGCGCCAGAGACCACAACTCCATAGAAGCTGCCTTTTTTTTGATCTGGCCGATCACCATATAGGCCAGAATGGCGGTCATGGCGATTCCGGTAACGATCAGCAAAAAGCTCTGCTTTCCCTGTAAGATGCTGAAGGCTGCTCCGTAGTTATGAATGTAGGTAATATGAAAAATACCATCGATCACAGGGATGGTATCATTCAATGCCATGGAAGTCTGTATCCAGTACTTTGTCAGCCAGTCCAGGCCAATCAAAGCGAGAATTGCAATATAGTACAATGTATTAATCCTCTCTTATATTCTCAGATTCAGCATCGTCTTGGCCATGTCTTCCACTTCCGCGTGGGACATGCTTCTGGTGGCCGGATCCGTCTTTTTATTGTCGTGACGAAGCTCTGTGTGTGTTCTCACAGCTTCCGGCTGTTTCCAGTGGTTATTGCTGGTCTGGATATCTCCAAACAGTTCCTGTGTCAGAGAATCCAGCTTGTCCAATTCTGTCTCCAGAAGACTGCGATAGCGCATACGGAAAGAGCTGACCTTGTTTTCCAGGGAAGCCGCTTCTTCCTTCAGTCGTTCCACATTTTCCTTCGCCTCTCTGGTGATCAGTTCTGCATCCAGCTCTGCATTCTTCAAAAGGATCTCTGCGCGCTTTTCGGAGCTGGCAGAAATGTCGCTCATGAGTGCCTTTGCCGCTTCCAGAGTTTCCAGTACGGCACCTTCCGAACCCTGATATCTCTGGAGTTCTGCTCTTGCCTTGGCTAGTTCCTGCTTCAGCTGCGCATTTTCATCGATCAATTTCTCCATGTCAAGAGTGATCAAATCCAGGAAGGAATCCACTTCCTCTTCCTTGTATCCTCTCACACCCTTGTTAAAGGCTTTATTCTGAATGTCCATTGGTGTAATCATGGAATCCCCTCCTTTGCTTTACAGGAAAATCGAGCGCAGGATCAGATAGAGCGCATTCTGGGCCACGCTGAAGAACATCAGTGTCAGCCAGGGCGCAAAATCGATCCCCGTGCTCTGAGCAAACCCTCCGGTGATTTTCCGGAAGGGATAGATCAGCGGTTCTACGATCTCAGCCAGGAACAGATACGCGCGATACAGGGATGTGTAGGGGCGAACGAACCAGGACATGAGACAATACACCAAAATCAAGGTTGAAAACGCACGAAACAGTAAGTTTACAACCATCACTAAATACGAATACATCTCTTTCCCATCCTCTCAAGTTATCTCCAGGGGCTCTTCGGCTCACCGAAGTTCACGCTGGGCTTCTGGTCCACAGAAGAAGTCACATCCACGTTTTCAGGAACGAATACGAAGATGTTGTTGGCGATCTTCTGTACATTTCCGTTCAGTGCATAGGTAGCACCGCTGAGGAAGTCAAAAATCTTTCTTGCAGTATCAGATTCCAGCTTTTCCAGGTTGATGATCACCGGCTTCTTCGCCTTCAGATTATCTACCAGGCGGGGGCTTTCATCAAAGCCCTTGGGCTCGATCACAACCATCTTGAACTGGCTGGTGATACGGTTTACGGAAGAAGTATTTGTGTTCTGCATGTTCACTACCCTGTTATCCTTTACCTCTTTTACAGGAGCCGGCTGAACGAAGCTGTTCTGACGAACTTCAGGCTTCTTTTCCACCACAGGCTCTTCTTCGAAATCTTCTTCTTCGTCGATTTCTTCAATACCGATCAGTTCCTTAAACTTACCAAAAACGCCCATGTCATTCTTCCTTTCTAATTCTTCTTACTGTAGTCCCGCGCTCCGAAAATGGAAGTACCCACACGGATCAGATTGGAACCTTCTTCAATAGCTACGCCGAAATCATGGGACATACCCATGGACAGATATTTGAAATCAAGATGCGGATGTTCGATCTTTCCGCATTCTTCGTAGAGGTCTTTCACCTGGCTGAAATACTGGCGAACATCGTTGGGATCGTCCGCTGCAGGTGCAATGTGCATCAGACCGCGGATCCGGATGTTCGGACATTCTTCCAGAATGTCTAAAATCAGCTGCTTGGTATCATCCGTGGTAATACCGAACTTGGATTCTTCCTGTGCAGCGTTGACCTGGATCAGGATATCCATGGTCACACCGTGCTGGCCGGCTCTCTTGTCGATTTCCTTAGCCAGCTTCATGGAATCCACAGAGTGGATCATACAAACCTTATCGATGATGTACTTCACCTTGTTTGTCTGAAGGTGACCGATCAGATGCCATCTGACGGGCTTCACATGATCGAACTTGTCTACCACTTCCTGCACTTTATTTTCCCCGATGTCGGTGATACCAGCGTCAATGGCCTCATTGATTTCATCCGCTGTTCTGGTCTTCGTCACCGCCACCAGCAATACATCCTGCTCTGTTTTTCCTACAGATTCAGCAAATTTCGCTTTTTCAGCGTTGATACGGTCGATATTCTCCCGGATCATTCCCATAGCTGTTCCTCCTCAATATTTATTCTCCGCTCTGGTCCGTTCCCGTTTCCGTTCTTGGCTTCGAGGGAGGTTTTCTCTGTATTTCATCATAAATGTCTACTGTAGACACTTTGACCGTGGTTCCATCATCCAACTTTTCATTGAACGTTGTGGATTCCACCAGGGAATATTCCCCGTCTGTGGTGATTACTTTCACGCGGGTAAAGTTATAATTCCCGCTGATATCTTTGACATATACCCCTGTGACGCCTTCTTCCTGTGTCAGGCTTTCGTTGGGTACGATCAGCCCGCTGTTATCCGAAGTGATCACTGTAGCCTCCAATCGGCGCAGCTTCGGCATATCTTCATAATAGCGGTTGAACTTCAGGATGACCATCCAGTAGTCGCCCTTGTCAATGATGCGGTCCACCTTTCCCTGAACTGTATCCAGCGGAAGCACAATGGAAACCTTCGCTCCCGGCTGGTACTTCACAATGGACGCGCTTTCCACACGGCAGACAGCGTACCAGATATCGTTATTCACTACCTTATACAGCCGATCCCCTGCATTCACAGTGACTCTGGACAGATTTTCCGGTTCCGGGATCACATTGACACCGTTTTCCAGATCCTCTTCCGTGGGCATCGGCAGGAGATCCATAGCCTCCATGGTTTCCGGTGTGTACTGGCTTTCCAGTCCGTCCATGTAATAGCTGACCACGCCGGTAGCCGGGCAGAAATATCCGACCCCGTTGATATCCGCCACTCTGGCACCCTTTCGGGATTTGATCCCTTCTTCCACATAATAGGCTGTGGAACCGGTGTGACTGGCCGTAACCACCTGCTCTGTGCGGACGATGTAACAGGTCACATCATCCTTCACCTGCATGTTCCCATACTCCAGGATCACCGTAGGCGTAAAGGCATCCGACACCTTTGGAAGTACGTAAATCAGACCTACCAAAGCGATGATCGTCAAAAAATATATAGCAAGGAAGGCATTTCGCTTTCCATGATGCGTCTTCTTTTCTTCTTCCATTCTGACCTTCGTCCCCTTTGAAGTCAACTTGTCAGGAAACCGGACAGTTTTTCCCAATATAATCATTTTATTATAACATAAAACCCCTCACCGTTTCAACAAGTGAGGGGTTTTCAATTATCGATTTTCTTCGTCAATGATCGACTGCAGCAGCTTCTTTTCCTGCTTGGTCAAATGGCTGGTATCCTTCAAATACTTGGCCCACAAGTCCGGGCGGCGTTCCTTGGTCAGTCGCAGGGACTGTTCCAAACGCCACATGTGGATGTTCTTATGATTTCCGGAAAGCAGTACTTCCGGTGTCTCCATTCCACAGTATTCTCGTGGCTTTGTATAGTGCGGATACTCCAGAAGGCCGGAATAGATGGATTCTTCCAAATGGGATTCTCCATTTCCCAACACTTCAGGTACCATACGCGCCACGGTATCGATCAGCACCATGGCCGGAAGCTCTCCTCCCGTCAGGATGTAATCACCAATGGACACTTCTTCCATTTCCCAATAATCCAGGACGCGCTGGTCCACACCTTCGTAATGACCGCAGAGAATGAACAGTTCATCCTGCTTTGCCAGGTCTTCGATCATGGCCTGATCCAGGATCTTTCCGCGGGGAGACATGTACAGCATTTTCTGCTTCTTCCCGCCGGCAGCCGCGGCTTCGCCGCTTGCCTTCACAGCGCCAAGATCTTCCATAGCCCGGAAGATGGGATCCGCAAACATGACCATACCGGCACCGCCGCCAAAGGGCGTATCGTCCGTGCGCTTATGCTTGTCCTGGGTATAATCGCGGATGTTGACACAGCGAATGTCCAAAATCCCGGACTGATTGGCTCTTCCCACGATGCTGTCTTCCGTTACCGGTCGGAACATCTGGGGAAACAGCGTCAGAACGTTGATTCTCACAGTTCCACCAGCCCTTCGATCAGTCGAACGATCATGATGCGCTTATTCAGATTTACGGTCTGAACGAATTCACCGACTGCAGGAAGCAGGAAGGTCTTTCCGTCTTCTTTTTCGATTTCATACAGGTCCTGTGCGCTGTTCTGGATCACGTTCACCAGCTTACCGACGCGATTTCCTTCCGGATCCATCACGGTCATGCCCAGCAGGTCCTTCACCAGATAGGTATCTTCCGGCATCTCCCACATATCCTTGCGATCGATGAACAGATTCTTTCCACGCAGTGCTTCTGCAGCATTTCTGTCATCCACGCCTTCCAGACGCAGAATGACCATGTTCTTCATATATCTCACGCCGTTGATCTTGGCAGTTTTCGATTCGATCATCAGAGAGTCGATTTCCTCGAAACGTTCCGGGATATCGGTATAAGGGTATACCTTAACTTCACCCTTGATGCCAACAGCGGTTACAATTTGTCCTAATTTGATCTTTTCCACGATGACTCCTTTTCAATAGAACCCTTAAATAAAAAGAAAGGCACATATACTTAACATATATGTGCCGCGTTTGCTTTGCGTAGAACACATCCGCCCAGAGGACGAAACGCGCACTGCGCGTCGTACCCATGGGATTACTGAACGATCTCTACGACCACTTTCTTATTTGCTCTTGTTGCTGCGGCTTTCACGACAGTACGGAGCGCTTTTGCGATCCTACCCTGCTTTCCGATGACCTTACCCATATCTTCGGGAGCAACCTTCAGTTCGATCACAATCTCCTGACGGCCTTCAGTCTGCTTTACGGAAACCTCTTCCGGCTTGTCAACAAGGGCTTTTGCAATCGCTTCTACCAGTTCTACCATGTTGTATTCACCGCTTCCTTATTCAATCGCTCCAGCCTTCTTTAACAGCGCACGTGCTGTGTCGGTGGGCTGAGCACCGTTGCCGATCCACTTCTTCGCCTTTTCAGCGTCGATCTTGATTTCAGCGGGATCTACCATCGGGTTGTAATAACCCAGTTCGTCGATGCACTTACCGTCTCTGGAAGTACGGGAATCTGCTACTACTACTCTGTAAAAAGGCTTCTTGTTTGCGCCCATTCTCTTTAATCTGATTTTAACTGCCATTGGTTACACCTCCTTAATTTCTTTGTCTATACTAAATCTGGATCTTTGTCCGAATTAGTTGTCAATGGCTCTTTGAGATAAATAATTGTTTAGAATAATCCGCGGAACAGACGGTTCTTTTTCATCTTACCGCCGTTCAGCATTTTCATCATCTTCTTGGTCTCTTCGTAGCGTTTGATCAGCTGGTTGACGCGGGTTACGGTAACACCGGCACCTGCGGCAATTCGCTTTCTGCGGCTTGCGTTGAGGATGGAAGGATCACGTCGTTCGGCAGGAGTCATGGAGAAGATGATGGCTTCCATGTACTTCATTTCTTTTTCACCGTCGGACAGCTGATCTTCCGAAACTTTACCGCTTACACCAGGGAGCATTTCCATCATTTTTCCGAAGCCGCCCATATTGCGGACCTGAGAGAACTGATCCAGGAAGTCTTCCAGTGTAAACTCGTTTTTCTTCATTTTCCGCTCTAATTCAGCGGCTTTCTTCTCATCGAAGTTTTCCTGTGCTTTTTCGATCAGGGACAGTACGTCACCCATGCCCAGGATTCGGGAAGCCATACGTTCCGGATGGAACGGCTCCAGCGCATCCAGCTTTTCACCCATACCCATGAACTTGATGGGCTTTCCGGTTACGCTCTTGGCAGACAGCGCAGCACCACCTCTGGTGTCACCATCCAGCTTGGTCATGATGATACCATCGATACCCAGCTTCTGGTTGAAGGCGTCGGCTGCATTGACTGCGTCCTGACCGGTCATGGCATCCACTACCAGTAAGATCTCATGGGGCTTGGTGTTCTTCTTGATTCGAACCAGCTCTTCCATCAGTTCTTCATCGATGTGGAGACGACCGGCAGTATCGACGATCAGAACGTCGTAGCCTTTGTATTCGGCTTCTTTCACCGCTCTCATCGCAATGTCTTCCGGAACCTTACTGTCTCTGTCTGTAAATACAGGAACATCTACGGACTTACCAACGATCTCCAACTGATCGATCGCTGCAGGTCTGTATACGTCGCAGGCACAGAGCATGGGTTTCTTTCCGTTTTTCTTCAGATAGTTCGCCAGCTTACCGCAGGTCGTGGTCTTACCAGTACCCTGTAAACCTACCATCATCAGAACGGTGAAACCTCTGGGAGAGAAGGTCAGCTTACTGTTGGTTCCACCCATCAGTGTGATCAGTTCGTCATTTACGATTTTGATCACCTGCTGAGCCGGAGTCAGGCTTTCCAGTACATCGGTGCCCAGGGACTTTTCCTTGACGGTGGCAACGAATTCCTTAACCACCTTGAAGTTTACGTCCGCTTCCAGTAAAGCCAGCTTGACCTCACGCATGGCTTCGTTGATATCCGCCTCGGTGAGAACTCCCTTTCCTTTTAACTTTTTAAAGACTCCTTGTAACTTGTCCGATAAGCCTTCAAATGCCATATGCTCTCCTATCCCGCCGCTGTCCATCGGATCCGCCGCAGCTAATCATTTAAGCTGTCGATGGTCTTTTTCATGGATTTCAATTTCTTGATCAGCGACTGGTTGTCCTTGTATTTCTCAACTAATTGATCGATTTGTCCGTCGATCTCGTTCAGCACGTCTGCGGTTCGCAGGAATCTGCTGACCAATCCCAGCTTTTCTTCATATTCTTTCAGGGATTTTTCTGCTTTTTTGATTCCGTCGTGAACGCCCTGGCGGCTGATACCGTACTGTTCAGCGATCTCCGATAAGGAGCAGTCGTCTTCGTAGTACGCTTTTAAAAACAGGTTCTGCTTCTCCGGCAGAAGCCCTCCGTAAAAGCCGTAGAGCATGCTGATTTCAATAAATTTATCAAACATATTGCTCGCCCTCTTTCACACAATGGCTATCATACCATGCCAAGAGGGTATTGTCAAGCATTTTTACTTAACACTTTTAAAATATTTTCGTTTAATTCAAAAGCGTAGGATCAGTTGAAATTTCAACGATTTCTACCTGGATTTCACCGTCGTCATCCTCGTCTTCCAACAAGTTTACCCGTTCTTCAATGATGGAAATCAGGTCCTTTCCCACGTACATGAACTGCCCCCAGGGATTGATGACGATCCCACCCACATGCTCCAGTTCTTTCGCCGCTTCAAAGAGGTGTTCGATGCGCAGAGACAACATTTCCGAGTAGGGTCCCTTCTTCATTTCCTCATAAT